>JBJKRM010000090.1:0-3040 GCA_046704685.1 Rhizomicrobium sp. | reverse complement strand
CCACCGCGATCGAAGACGAGCTGAAGCGCTCGTATCTCGATTATGCCATGAGCGTGATCGTCAGCCGCGCCCTGCCGGACGCCCGTGACGGTCTCAAGCCGGTCCATCGCCGCATCCTGTTCTCGATGCACGAGAACGGGCGCGACTGGAACAAGCCCTACCGCAAATCGGCCCTGATCGTCGGTGATGTGATGGGCAAGTACCATCCACATGGCGACCAGTCGATCTACGACGCCCTGGTGCGCATGGCGCAGGAATTCTCCATGCGCGTGCCTTTGGTCGACGGGCAGGGCAATTTCGGCAGCGTTGACGGCGATCCGCCTGCGGCAATGCGTTACACCGAGGCGCGCCGTGCCAAGATTGCCCATGCCCTCACCGAGGACATCGACAAGAACACCGTCGAATTCCAGGACAATTATGACGGCTCCGAGAGGGAGCCGGTGGTGTTGCCCACCCGCTATCCCAATCTGCTGGTCAACGGCGCTTCGGGCATCGCGGTGGGCATGGCGACCAACATGCCGCCGCACAATCTCGGCGAAGTGATCGATGCCTGCCTCGCCTATATCGACGATCCCGCGATCACGATGGAGGCGCTGACCGAGATTGTGCCGGGACCTGATTTTCCCACCGGCGGCCTCATCATCGGCAAGCAGGCGGCGCGCGGCGCCTTGGCGCGCGGCCGCGGCTCCATCCTGATGCGCGCCAAGTGCCATGTGGAGGAGATCCGCAAGGACCGCGACGCCATCATCGTCACCGAGATTCCCTATCAGGTGAACAAGCCCCGCATGCAGGAGCGCATGGCCGAGCTGGTGCGCGAGAAGCGGGTGGAAGGCATCGCCGATATCCGCGACGAAAGCGATCGGCACGGCATGCGCGTGGTGATCGAGCTGCGGCGCGACGCCTCGGCCGATGTGGTGCTCAACCAGCTCTATCGCTACTCCGACCTGCAGACGAGTTTTGGCGTCAACATGCTGGCGCTCAACGACGGCCGCCCGCAGCTCTTGAACCTCAAGAGCCTGGTCGGGGCCTTCGTGGCCTTCCGCGAAGAGGTGGTGACCCGGCGCACGCGCTTCGAGCTCACCAAGGCGCGCGACCGCGCCCATATCCTGGCCGGGCTCGCCGTGGCGGTGGCCAATATCGACGAGGTCATTGCGCTGATTCGTGCTGCGGCCGATGCCGCCGAGGCCCGTGCCCAGTTGATGGCGCGCGCCTGGCCGGCCAAGGACATGGCGCCGCTGATCGCCTTGATCGCCGACCCCCGCCATTCCATCGCCGATGACGGCACCATCTATCTCTCCGAGGAGCAGGCCAAGGCTATTCTTGACCTGCGCCTGCAGCGCCTGACCGCCCTCGGCCGCGACGAGATCGGCGATGAGGTGAAGAAGCTCAGCGAGGCCATCCAGGATTATCTCGACATCCTGCGCTCGCGGGGGCGGGTGCTCGCCATCATCAAGGACGAGCTGAATGCGGTGAAGGAGGAATATGCCACGCCGCGGCTCACCGAACTGGTCGATGCCGACATCGAGATCGAGGACGAGGCGCTGATCGAGCGCGAGGACGTGGCGATCACCGTCACCCATGCGGGCTATATCAAGCGCACGCCGATTGCCGATTATCGTGTGCAGGGCCGCGGCGGCAAGGGCCGCGCCGGCATGGCGACGCGCGAGGAGGATTTCGTCACCAGCCTGTTCGTGGCGTCCACTCATGCGCCGCTGGTGTTCTTCTCCTCCACCGGCATGGCCTACAAGCTGAAGGTCTGGCGGCTGCCCGATGCGCCCATCACCGGCCGCGGCAAGGCGATGGTGAATCTGCTGCCTTTGTCGCAGGGCGAGTGGATCACGGCCATCCTGCCGCTGCCCGAAGACGAGAGCCAGTGGGAAAAGCTCAACGTCGTCTTTGCCACCAAGTCCGGCAATGTGCGGCGCAACGAGTTGTCGGACTTCGTCAACATCAACAAGTCCGGCAAGATCGCCATGAAGCTGGAAGCAGGCGACGGCATCGACGGCGTGCAGATCTGCACCGAGCACGATGACGTTCTGTTGACCACCGGGCTCGGCAAATGCATCCGCTTTCCGATCCGCGATGTGCGCATCTTCAAGGGGCGCGAATCCACCGGCGTGCGCGGCATCAAGCTGGGAAATTTCGGACAGGAAGGGGGTGACGAGGTGGTCAGCCTCACCCTGCTGCACCACGCCGATGCCACTTCGGCGGAGGCCCGCGCCTATTTGAAGCAGGCAAGCGCGGCGCGACGTGCGGCGACCGGCGAAGAGGAGGCTCCGGTCGAAGATGCGGCGGAAGACGCCGAGGAGGCGGAAGAGGCGACGCTGACACCCGAACGCTATGCGGAACTGGGCGCCAGCGAGCAGTTCATCCTGGCGGTTTCCGGTAACGGATACGGCAAGCGCAGTTCGTCCTTCGAATACCGCGTCACCGGCCGCGGCGGATCGGGCATCGTCGCCATGGGGATGGGCCGCAAGAATAGCGCCATCATTGCCGCCTTCCCGGTGGAGGAAAGCGACGATCTCATGCTGATCAGCAATACGGGGCAGACCATCCGCGTTCCCGTGTCGGGTATCAGCGTGCAGGGACGTGCCGCGCAGGGCGTGGTGGTGTTCCGGCTGGAGGAGGCCGAGCGCGTCGTCTCGGTAGAGCGCGTGGTGGCTGTCGCCACGGACGAGGCGTGATGATGGAAGGCTTTATTGCCTCCCCGTTGCGGGGAGGCTGAGGGATTTGGCCATGACCAAGAATCGCATTGCCGTTTACCCGGGCATGTTCGACCCCATCACTCTGGGGCATCACGACATCATCGAGCGCGCTGTCAAGCTGGTGGATCATCTCGTGATCGGGGTGGCCAACAACGCGTCGAAGACCCCGCTATTCACGCTCGACGAGCGTGTCGAGATGATCCGGCAAGAGACACAGCCGCTGTCGGGCGGCGGACGCGCCACCATCGAAGTGCGCGCTTTCACCGGACTGTTGATGAAGTTCGCGGAGACCGTCGGCGCCCAGATGGTGGTGCGCGGCTTGCGCGCGGTCTCCG
>JBJKRM010000089.1:0-2686 GCA_046704685.1 Rhizomicrobium sp. | reverse complement strand
AGCTGGGCGCGGGTTTCCTTGGCGAAGCGCTCGGCTTCCTCCTTGGCCTCGGCGACGATCTTGGCGGCTTCGGTCTCGGCCTGTGACGCCTTCTGGGCATAGCCGGCGAGCAGTGCGGCGGCCTCTTCGCGCAGGCGCTTGGCCTCGTTCAGCTCGTTGGCAATGGCGCCGGCGCGATCGTCCAGCATCTTGCCGACCATTTTCGGAACCCGCAGGAACAGGGCGAGGGTCACCACCACCGCCAGACCGACAGCCACCCAGAATTCGGGATTGTGCAGCAATTCCATCACTATGACCCTGTACTCGTTACCGTAAAGCGCGACGACGAAGATGAGGAGGCCGGCAAGAAGCAACGACACCGCAAGCCGAAATGACCACATCCGGACCCCCACTGCATCGTCAGGCCCCCACGGACTTGACGGCTGCCTCCGCTTCATCGGGAGGTACGGCATCCCCGATCAAGCGGTTCACAATCTCTGCGGCGGCATCTTGCGCAGCTTTTGTGACATGTATTGCAGCCTGGGCACGTGCCGCGGCGATTCCGGCCTCCGCCTTGGCCGCGCTTTCGCGGGCTTCCGCATCGGCAGCGGCCTTGGCCTTCTCGACTTCGGCCTCCACCTGCTTGCGGTTTTCCTCGGCTTCCGCATGGGCATTGGTCCTGGCGGTGGCCAGGGCCGTCTGATAGGCGGCCAGTGCGGCCTCGGCCTCGCTGCGATGCTTGGAGGCGGTCTCGATGTCGTCGGAGATCCGCTCCTTGCGCTCGCTGATCGCCGAGGAAAGCTTCGGCCCGATCACCCGCCAAACGATGAGGAACAACGCGGCGAAAGTGATCGTCAGCCAGAAAATCTGGCTGGGATAGGTCTGCGTCGCTAAGGGCGGGAACGCGTTGCCGCCCCCGTGTTGCGCAGTTGTTGTGGTGCCGGCGTTCGTTGGCTGAGCCATGGTATCAGGCGAACAGGATAATGAAGGCCACCACGAGGGCATAGAGGCCGGTCGCCTCGACGAGCGCGAAGCCGAGGAGCAGGTTGGTGAACTGGGTGGATGCAGCGCCCGGATTGCGCAGCGCGCCGTCCAGATATTTGCCCCACAAATCGCCGATGCCGATGCCCGCGCCGCCGATCGCGATACAGGCCAGGCCTGCGCCGATCATTTTTGCCGCCGGAAGGAGGTTCATAACGTGATCCATCACACAGATTCCTTGTTTAGTGTTGGTCGTGAAGATGAAGGGCTTCGTTCAGATAGATGCAGGTCAGCACCGCGAACACATAGGCCTGCAGGAACGCCACCAGCGCTTCAAGTGCTAGTAGGGCGGTGATCGTGAACATGGGCGCGATCGACATCACGCTCAGGATACCGCCCGCGGTGCCCAGCAGGATCACGAAGCCCGCGAATATCTGCAGCATGGTATGGCCCGCCAGCATGTTGGCGAATAGACGAACCGATAGGCTGATCAGCCGGCTGAGGAAGGAGATCACCTCGATGATCACCAGCAGCCAAAGCAAGTACCAAGGTGCCACTGGAACGAAGAGCTTGAGAAAGCCGAAACCGTGCTTGGCAAAACCGACGATGATCACCGTCACCATCACCAGTACGGTCAGTGCGAAGGTTACGATGATCTGACTGGTCACCGTGAAGGACCAGGGGACCAAACCCAGGAAGTTCGAGAACAGCACGAAGAAGAAGATCGTGAACACGAACGGGAAGAACACCATCCCGTCGTCGCCCGATGTGGCGCGGATCATATTGGCCACGAACTCGTAAGAGACCTCGGCCATCGACTGCAGGCGGCCGGGCACCAGCTTGGGACGCGACACCGCCATCGTGAAGAACAGCGTCACCAGCCCCACCACCACGCACATGAACAGTGACGCATTGGTGAAGGAGACGTCGTAGCCGAACAGATGAAGCGCCGGTCCAATGCGGTGGATCTCGAACTGCTCCATGGGGCTCATCGCCATGGTGCTATTTCTCCCTCGACGCCATTCCGGCGTTTATCTCTTTGGCGGCGCGCGTCACATTGAGGACGCCCGCGGCCACTCCCAACAACACGAACACGACCAAAAACAAAGGCCGCGTCTGGACGTGGGCCCAATGCTCAAGCGCCCAGTCGATGCCCCAACCCAAACCGCCGCCGACCACGACCGCCGTGATCATCTCCGACGCAAAACGGGCGGCGATGCCGAGCGAAGAATACTTGGGAGCGGCTTTCCGCTCGCTGTGTTTGCGTTCGGCTTCGTCAATCCGCTCGCCCAGCCGCTTCAGGTCATCGGGTTCGGGAGGTGGCAAAGACCGGCTCCCTTGTCGGCCGTATCGCGGCTTGGTTCGAAAGCGGCCGGACCATAGGGGCGAGGCAACGAGGCGTCAAGCGCGCGGAATCGCGCGCAACGCGTTGGAATGACACGGCGAATCAGACCCGCGGCGAAATGGAATAAAGGCGCACACGCAATAGCTACTCTGCCGCAACCTTCTCCGCTTCGGCCAGGGTCACTGAGACAAGTTGACTGACCCCGCGCTCGGCCATGGTGACGCCGAACAGCCGGTGCATCCGCGACATGGTGAGCGCGTGGTGGGTGATGACCAGGAAGCGCGTGTCGGTGATGCGGGTCATCTCGTCCAGCAGGCTGCAGAAACGCTCGACGTTGGCGTCATCGAGCGGTGCGTCAAGTTCGTCCAGCACACACACCGG
>JBJKRM010000088.1:0-3216 GCA_046704685.1 Rhizomicrobium sp. | reverse complement strand
TGGCGGACCGGTCAGCGCGGCAGCGCATCACATCAGTCTGTCCGACGGGCAGCTGACTGCGGACGGCACCGTCCGGTTCACCGCCTATCTCGATGGCGGCACACCCGCGGTGCCGGCAAACGTCGTGCGCGCCGACCTTCTCGCCGCGAACGGCCTGGCGGTGGAACACTGGAGCGGAGGCGCGCTGGCGGCGCTGCCGGCGAGCGACTTTGTCAATGAGTATGCTTACAACCGCTTCGGCCCGGGTTATGCCGGAATCACCGCCAAGATGGGCGCGCGAGCGGTGATCTCGCTCCCGGCCGAGCGCCCCGACCTGCACTTGAGCCCCGGCCACTATCGGCTGGTGCTGCACTCCGTCGATGGACGCCCGTTCAAGCTTCCCCTGATGCTCGCCCCCTGATCGAACGATGCGCCACTCATAACGACTTGTACGCCGGTTTCCTATTCGCCTCAGCTCGACAGACGGAGCAACGCGCCAGATTGCATTGGGTGGGTACGCGTCCCGGACTGCGGTCAATGCACACGCACGGAACCCGACAACCTTTACGGACGTGGCAGTTGACCGACCACCGTTCCCCTTGCGTCGAGAACCCGAATGACGGGCGTACCGTTTGCCTCGACCTTGAGCAGAATCCGGGTATGTCCTTGCCTGTCCTTCATCGCAAGCGAAACCGCTCCGTTCGCAGCTCGCGCTAGCACCAGACGCGGCACGCCGTTCGGGTGAGTTGCGAGAAAATGCGGCCACTGACTCCGCGGCAATCTGAGTTGATCCACAATCGGCCAGCTCGGTCGATCGATGAACGCCATTCGGGTGCTTTGACCGTTTCCATTCTGGTCGTCGTCGAGGCTGAAGGTCTCGTCCTGATCGTACCGGTCGAAGCTGAGGTGCCCATAGCTGTACACCGAGCCATCTCTGCGCGTGTGCCCGCCAAAGACCAGTCCGCCATTTTCGGTCCCTTCGTCGTTGTAGAACAACATACCGGCGTAATGCCGATAAACGGGATATTGTTTGTTCTTCAGGATATCTCCGGGAAAGCGCGCCTTATCGGAGATCACCATGCGCAGCGTGCCATTTGGCTCAATCACATTGATACGGTGGACAGTGATGGTGCCGAAAGTGGCCGTATCCCGACTGCTTGAGAATGCCGAGATCGCCAGAACAACAAATGCAAGCGCGGAGATCGCACCGTAAATTCTCCACGCGCGGAGTTCTCTTCCCATACCCCACCCTTTTTGGTTGGATCCCGACAGGTACACATGGCGGAGTCCTTTGAACGCGTCTGCGCACCGGCCGTCAGCCCGGCAATTCATGTTACACCTAATCGTCAACGAAGATGGCCGAGGCGCCGAGGCGCACTGGCTCCAATTTTTTGTTTGTATCTGGCACCGGCATGCCGGTTTGCGATCCACTCGAACCGAGTATCTGCATCCGGCGATTCCAGGACCATAGACCCGGGGACACAGAGGAATGACATGAGCTAGACGTCCGCGAAGCCGAGTAGTACTGTCGGCAGTCAGAATCATGTTGCCGCACGCCCAGCACCCGAGAAATCTTCGGAAAGCGGTAAAGGCAACCGCCTTCCCAGTCGTCAACGACACGAGACAGCGCTCCGTGAGTCGTTCCTCGAACCACCGCTGGATATTGGTTTCCGTGTCAGTGGTCTGTGCCGCGTGCTGCGCGGCGGCTACAGCCGGCGCCGCGGGCTCGCCTCCTCTGGGGACGAAGCAGATCGCAGCGAGACTCTGGCGAACGTTGACCACGAATGACCTGAGGGCGGCAAGAGCGCTTCTCCTCAACGACGATCCCGCCGCGGCTCCCGCCGTGGGCGACGAAGCCTTCATTACAAATCTGCGAACAACATATGGCCTTGCACTTGCGCAAGCAAAGTCCGCAACGGGCTATCCGGGCTACATCGCGGTTCTCGGACAATTCGCGAATTCATTAGGCGACGGGCACGTTTGGATCGGCCCAAGATATGTTCCAGGGCCCTTGCAGTGGGCGGGCATAATCTTTCGACCGGCCTTGCTTGAGTGGGCGGGCCTCGTGGTTGTCAACAGACAGGGACGGTGGGTCATCGCGAAGCAGGACGCCAATATCGTGCGCCAACCGCTCGTGGGGGCCCGCCTACTCGATTGCGGCGCGCTGCCCATTGCCAAGTTTGCGCGCAGAACGTTGGCCAGTCTCCCCGGGGTCATCTGGTCGGATCAGGCCATGCGAGTGCTCGCGGCGCCCTGGGTTCTCATCGATGACGGCAACCCATTCGTCAGACGTCCGAACGCCTGCCGGGTGCGAATACGGAGAACCACGCGCCGCATTGCTCTCCATTGGAAACCCGTAAGCCGGGACGAATTCCACGCCATGATCCGTGGAACCGTCCACGGCAGAGCGGGCTTCGGACTTCGCAAGGTCGGATCAGGCTATTGGATCGCACTCCAAAGCTTGACGGCTAGAGCACAGCGCGTCATCGACGTGGTGAAGGCGCACGAGGAATTGTTGCGCGCGGCCCCTTATGTGGTGGTCGATCTACGCGGCAACGGTGGAGGGGACTCCGCATATGGCCGCGCGCTGGCCGCGGACCTCTATGGACGCGCTCACGTCGATTCAATCCTGGGACCGAACGCAACGGGCCACCGCTGCTCGGAAGTCTGGCGAGCATCGCCCGCGAACATTGCGGCCGTCGAAGCTTCGGCCCGGGCGTTCGAGGCGCAGGGAGATATCGCCGGCGCGAAGGCCTATCGAGCTGCGGTCGCCGCCATGCGCACCGCGCTGGCACAGCACCGAGCGCTCACAGCTCCCCCGCGGTGCACAGTGCCCCACCGCCCTTCTGCCCCGCCCGTGCCTTCGCTCGTGCACGGTTACGTCATCGTCTTGACGGATTCCGTCTGTTTCAGTTCCTGTGTCACTACGGTTGGCTATTTCAAACGGCTCGGCGCGACATTGGTCGGTCAATCAACCGGAGCCGTCACGCATTTTTCCGAGGAACGCATAGTCACACTACCGTCCGGGCTTGCGAGACTTTCGTTACTGATGGCCCTCATGCCGGACCAACCGCCGCAGATCGGACCCTACGCTCCCTCGTTCCCGTATTTTGGGAATATCAGCAACACCGCAGCACTCGAGCGTTGGATCGAGCATGCCGTTGTTCCGGCCTTACATCAGTCCCGGGACCGAGCAACCCGGTGATCCAATTCGAGATACACCCGCGATCAATCCGT
>JBJKRM010000087.1:0-3996 GCA_046704685.1 Rhizomicrobium sp. | reverse complement strand
CCGCTGATGTGCTTGGCCAGCGTGGCGCTGAGAAAGCCCGTGCCGCAACCGATTTCGCAGATCCGCGGGGCACGCGGCAGCGGCAGCGCGGCAATCCGTCCGGCCAGCGCTTCCGCCACGCGCCGTTGCACCACCGCGTGGTCTTCGTAGTTGTTCGCCACGCCAAAGGCGCGGCTGATGGCGTCGGTCCGCGCTCGCACGCCTGTTTCGTCCCTGATTGCGCTGCGCCCGCTTATACCAGCCGCACGCGCGCCGCTACCACTGGATCAACCCTTCTTTAGGTTTGGATGCTAGTTTGAGCCGCATTCGGGGCCGCAGGGCAGCCATGCGCGGCTGGATTCTTGCCGCACTAGAAATGGGTGCCCCACCTATCAAATATCGGTTCGATATGGGGCTACGCGTATGCGTTTTCGTGTTGCGGCGGCATTCTGTGCCGGTTTGCTGGCTTCGTCGGCCCTGGCTCAGAGCGATCAGAATGGCGTTCTGACCTATCCGGCCACCTTTTTCGCCGACGCCCGCCCCAACACCGCCTATGACATGATCCAGCGCCTGCCAGGTTTTGTTTTCGATGATGGTCAGTCGGCTCGCGGCTTTGCCGGGACGGCGGGCAATGTCCTGATCGATGGTCAGCGTCCCACGGCCAAAACCGACGATCTTGCATCGATCCTTCAACGCATACCCGCCTCCGATGTGGAGTGTATCGAAGTGATCCGCGGCGGGGCCCAGGGCATCGACATGCACGGCCAAGCGGTGGTCGCCAATGTGATGCGCAAGAAAAGCGATTCCACGCAGATCGTGGCCGACCTTGCCAACAATTTCTGGCCGGACGGACATATGGTGCCGTCGGCCAGCATCCAGTTCACCCGCCACACGGGCAACCGGACCTACGAAGCCTCGGTGTTCCAGATCGCCAACTACAACGACAGCGTCGGCAAGGGATTCTATGACGTCACCGATCCGGCGACCGGTGCGGTGCAACACCACGACGCCCGTGACAAGGGCATGGGCATCGGCTGGGGCGCCACCGGATTAGCCGCCACCCCGCTACTCGACGGCCAGTTCAAAGTGAATGTCACCTATCAGGATTCGCCGTTCGCCTCGGCCTTCTTCTACACCGCGCCCGGCACGGCTTGGCGGATCGGCGATCACAGTGGCGACAAGAAAGGAGAAATCGGCCTGCATTGGATCGGTAAGTTCGGCGGCACGGAGCTGGAAACCTTGATGCTGCAGCGATTTGGACGTTCGACGGACTACCAGACCTCCGATGTCACCGGCGACAGCGAGATCTTCTGGCAGCGCAATCGGACGGCAGAAAGTATCGCTCGTGCCACGCTGCGCTACCGTCCCGACGCCGACCTGACGATCGAAGGCGGCGCGGAGGGGGCCTACAACCTTTTGGACGGCTCCAGCACGTATTCGGTGAACGGCGCTGACGTGCCGCTACCCTCGGGCAATGCCCGTGTTGATGAGAAGAGGACAGAAGCCTTCGCGCAGGCGACGTGGAATTTCGCGCCGGCCTGGAAGCTGGAGACCGGTGCACGCTTTGAATACTCGGTGATCAGCGAGAGCGGCTACACGAGTATGAGTCGCGAGTTCTTTTATCCCAAGCCACGGTTGCTGCTCGTATGGACACCGCAGAAGGATACGCAGATCCGGTTGCGTTACGAGCGCGTTTTGGGTCAGCTCGATTTCTCCAACTTCGTGGCCGGTAGTGACCTGCATGCCACCGGAGTCAGTGGGGGGAATCCCGATCTCGTCCCGGATCGCCATTCGCAGTACGAGCTGTCCGTCGAGCAGGATTTCTGGGGCCGCGGTGCCGTTGTGCTATCGCTGCTCCACGATGAGATTTCCGGCGTGCTCGACTACATCCCGGTGACCGGCCCGTCCGGCATCTTCGACGCGCCGGGCAATATCGGCAACGGCCACAAGAACCAGGTTGATCTCGTATTCACCCTGCCGCTCGACCGTATCGGTCTCAAGAACGGCCTGTTGAAAGGCACCACCATCTGGCGTTTCACCGGCGTTCGCGACCCTGCCACTGGCATGACCCGTGTCATCTCCGGTGTGCGGCCACGCGACTTCGAGTTTACCTTGACGCAGGACATCGACAGCCTGAAGTCGACTTGGGGGGTCTTCCTCTTCACCGGCTGGGACGAGCAGTATTTCCGTCCGCTGCAGTTCCGCCATGCGCGCGTCATTCCGCCTTACATTGAGCTCAGCTGGGACTACAAGCCGACGCCGCAATGGATGTTCTCTGTAGCGGTGAAGAACGCCGGCCGTTTCGGCTATGACGATGTGAATACGTCCTACAGCGGCCTGCGCGGCAGTGTTGCGGCGAACCAGATCACCGAATTCAAGATCAAGTCCCAGGCGCGGCTCTATGTCGAAATCCGGCGGACACTGTGAGGCGACAGCAGCAGAATAGGCCTCCAATCACAGTGTGGGTTCTGCGGCCATGACCTACCAGCCGAGTGCACTTTGTTAAGCTTGAGGACAACGGCAGGTCCGCGGCGCGGCTGGACGGCAATGTGTGTTCACCTTGGGCCCTCAGCGGGTTGAAAAACGCCAATCTGTTGCAAGCTTGCATCGCAAAACCGCGGCGGATCGGCTAACTTACACGTGAAGCTATTCTGATATTCGCTTGTTGTTTGCGACAAGCAGGTCGCTGTCCCGCTCTGCGGGGACGGCGACCCGAGACGGGGGGCGTATGCGTTGGACTGTCGTTGCGGTGCTGGCCGTTTTATTGAGCGGCCCTGTGGCCTTGGCTCAAGCCGACCAGAGCGGCACCCTAGTCTATCAAGCTGAGTTCTTTGCCGAAGCGCATCCCAGCACAGCCTACGATATGATCCAGCGCTTGCCGGGCTTTGTCTTCGATGACGGCAAGACGGCGCGGGGCTTTGCGGGCACGGCGGGCAATGTGCTGATCAATGGTCTGAGGCCGACGGCGAAGACCGACAATCTGCAATCGATCCTGCAGCGCATTCCGGCATCCGAGGTTGAGCGCATCGAGGTTATTCGCGGCGGGGCCCAGGGCATCGACATGCACGGCCATACCGTGGTCGCCAATATCATTCTCAAGAAGAAAGGCTCCACCAAGCTCGTTGTTGACGTCACCGACGACATCTGGCCCGACGGGCACATGATGCCGTCCGCCAGCATCCAGTACACGCACCATGTTGGTGAAAGCACCTACGAGGCATCGTTGTCGCAGATCGGCAATTACGACCCCACTATGGGTAGAGGCTTCTATGATGTGGTCGACACGTCCACCGGTACAACGACGCATTATGCCACCCATTATAGGGCCCTTGGCGTCGGTTGGGGTGCCACCGGTGCGGCGACCGTCCCGCTCTTTGGTGGGCAATTCAAAGCTAATCTTACCTATCAGGATTCACCGATCCGCGCCGTCTTCTTTTATGATGCTTCGACAGACGGCTTCGGCATCGTCGACAATTCGGGCAGCAAGAAGGGTGAGGCTGGTTTGCATTGGATCGGTCCGCTCGAAGGCTTCGAGCTCGAGACATTGGTGCTGCAGCGGTTGGGTCGTTCGACGGAGTTCCAGGCGGTGAACGCCGTCGGCGACGACGAAATTTTCCGGCAACGCAATCGCACAGCCGAGAGCATCGCACGTGCCACCCTGCGCTACCGGCCCAACGACGATCTGACGATCGAGGCGGGCGGCGAGGGGGTGTACAACCTGCTCGACGGTTCGAGCGGTTATACGGTCAACGGAACGGCAATCCCGATCCCATCGGCCAATGCGCACGTTGATGAAAAGCGGGCCGAGGTGTTCG
This sequence comes from Rhizomicrobium sp., assembly GCA_046704685.1. Taxonomy (GTDB): domain Bacteria; phylum Pseudomonadota; class Alphaproteobacteria; order Micropepsales; family Micropepsaceae; genus Rhizomicrobium. Next base: position 202 of record JBJKRM010000087.1, on the reverse strand, counting down.
CGCGAACGACTTGGAACTTTGCTCCAAAGTGGGCGTTGGAAGCGGGGGCACGCTTCGAATACTCGGTCATCAGCGAGAACAGTGACACCAGTCTGACGCGTGAGTTTTTCTATCCCAAGCCGCGCGTCCTTCTGACCTGGACGCCGCTCAAGGATACGCAGGTGCGGCTGCGCTTCGAACGTGTTCTGGGCCAGCTTGATTT
>JBJKRM010000086.1:0-4360 GCA_046704685.1 Rhizomicrobium sp. | reverse complement strand
ATCGTCGGCGTTGGCGGAGAATGTGCGTACGGCTTCTCCGGCCACGGCAGCTGGCGCCACCCCATGAGCGGCCGCACGGGACTGCAGCGATTCCAGAACGCCACTGCCGTTCAGCTGCGGCAGAAGGCGCTCGAGATCAGCACCTTTGTCCAGCTGCGTCAGAATCTCGCCTAACATCGGCATCTTCAGGCCCCAAGACGTTTGGTGCGCACGATTTGATAACCACGGCGCCCCAGATACCAGATAGGAGCGCTCCAAACATGCACCAGACGCGTGAACGGAAACACCAGGAAGATGGTCATGCCCAGAACGAGATGCATCTTGAAGACGATCGAGACCGGCGCAACGAAATCGGCGGCCCCCGGACGGAAGGTGACGATGTGCTGGGCCCAGTTCATAAGCCGCACCATCTCGGAACCATCGAGGTGATGGGCGGAGACGAAGATAGTGCTGAGGCCGAGCAGCAGTTGGCCCAGCAGCAGGAAGAGGATGGCGATGTCGCCGAACGAGGATGTCTTGAGGATGCGCTGATCGGTGAGGCGCCGGTGCAGCAGCATCACGAGGCCAATGAGGCAGGACACGCCCGCGATGCCGCCCACCGTCATGGCTGTGATCTGTTTGAAGGTGTGCGAGACGCCGAGCCAGTCCCATACCGCCACCGGCGTAAGCAGGCCGCCGAAATGGCCGATAAAGATCACGAGAATGCCGATGTGGAACAGGTTGGAGCCCCAGATTAGCTGGCGGCGGCGCAGCAACTGGCTCGACTGGCTGCGCCAGGAATACTGGTCGCGGTCAAAGCGCGCCACGCTGCCGATCAGGAACACTGAAAGGCTGACATAGGGATAGAGGCCGAAGAGGGCCGTGTTGATCCAGTTCGTCATGAGCGGGCTCCGGCACGAATCTGTTCGCGCAATGCGCTGCGGGGGCAGCCGTCCTTGGCATCGCCCGGGCCGAAACGCACCTCGGTTTCCTCCCAGGCGCGGTCGATGGCGGCCAGATCGTTGGGATTATCTTCGGGAGCCTTGCGCAGTTCGGAGAGCAGCGCTTCGTCGGGCGGCTGCTGCGCTAAGGCCTCCAGCGCCGTGAATACGGCCGCATAGGGACTGCCGCGCGATGTCAGGCGTTCTCCCAAAGCACGCAGCACATGGGTCGCTTCAGCAAGAAAACCCCGCGCCTCTTCGTCCGGCAGGACAGAGAGGAACTCCAGAAACAGCGGTAGGTAATCGGGCAGGTCGTTGGCGGCGAGATCCAAACCGGCGGCGCGATAACGCTCACGCAGATCAACCATGGCCTGACCGCGGTCGCGGGATTCGCCATGGACATGCTCGAACAGGTTCAGCGACAGGTTGCGCGAGCGGTCGAACAGATCGACGTAGCGGGACTGCAGATCGAGCAGATCGTCGTTCTTCAGCGCGATGGCCAGCGCCACCAGCGATTGCCGTGTTATGGGCGGCAGGGCCTCCACCTTGAGCAAAATGGCCACGACATCCGAAGCTGCGGATTGCAGGTCTTCGGTCGGATAGGAAAGCAGGGCACTCAACACTTTATGTATAGCCGCCATCTCAGCCCTCCACCGTTGCCTTGCGCGATGTGGTGAAAATGGTCGCCGGCTTCTTGCCGCCGCCGGAGCAGCCATTACCAAAGGTGAAGCCGCAGCTGCCGCGCAGGCCATAGGCATCCTCGCCAGCTTCGCGGTGCGAGGTTGGGATGACGAAGCGGTCCTCGTAATTGGCCAACGCCATGTAGCGATACATCTCTTCGACCTGGGCCGCGGAGAGGCCGACCTTCTCGGCCACCGCCGTGTTGGGAGCGCCTTTCACCGTCTTGCCGCGCATGTAGGCGCGCATCGCCAACAAGCGCTCGAGCGCCAGCGTCACCGGCTCTTCTTTGCCGGCGGTCAACATGTTGGCGAGGTATTTCACCGGGATGCGCAGCGAGCGGACGTCGGGGATGTCGTTCTCGATGTCGATGTCGCCGCGGGCAGCGGCCGACTGGATGGGCGACAGCGGCGGCACGTACCACACCATCGGCAGAGTGCGGTACTCGGGATGCAGCGGGAACGCCACTTTCCAGTCCATCGCCATCTTCCACACCGGCGATTTCTTCGCCGCTTCAATCCAGGCCTGGGCGATGCCGTCGGCGGCCGCTTGGCGCTGCACCTTGGGATCATTTGGATCGAGGAAGACGGAAAGCTGGCTTTCGTAGAGATCACCCTCATCCGGCGCCGAGGCCGCTTCCGAGATGCGGTCGGCATCATAGAGAACCACGCCGAGATAACGGATGCGGCCGACGCAGGTTTCCGAGCACACCGTCGGCAGGCCGGCTTCCAGGCGCGGGTAGCACAGCGTGCACTTCTCGGATTTACCGGAATCCCAGTTATAATAAATCTTCTTATAGGGACAGGCGGAGACGCACATGCGCCAGCCGCGGCACTTGTCCTGATCGATCAGGACGACGCCGTCCTCCTCGCGCTTGTAGATGGCGCCCGACGGGCACACCGCCACGCAAGCCGGATTGAGGCAATGCTCGCACAGGCGCGGCAGGTACATCATGAAGGTGTTTTCGAATTCGCCCTGGATGGACTTCTCGATGCCTTCGAAATTGGCGTCCTTGGAGCGCTTCTCGAATTCCCCGCCCAGGATCTCCTCCCAGTTAGGACCGCCTTCGATCTTCTCCATGCGTTGGCCGGTGATCAGCGATACCGGCCGGGCGGTCGGCATCGCCTTGGAGGCGGGCGCGTTGTGCAGGTTCTGGTAATCGAAGGTGAAGGGTTCGTAGTAGTCGTCGATCTCAGGCAGGTCGGGATTGGCGAAGATTTTCGTCAGCACGCCCAGCTTGCCGCCGAGCTTGGGGGTGAGCTTGCCGTTCTTCAGCTCCCAGCCGCCGTTCCACTTCTCCTGGTTCTCCCATTCCTTGGGAAAACCGACGCCGGGTTTGGTCTCGACGTTATTGAACCAGGCGTATTCGACGCCCTGACGGGAGGACCAGATGTTCTTGCAGGTGACGCTGCAGGTATGGCAGCCGATGCATTTGTCGAGGTTCAGCACCATCGCGATCTGAGCGCGGACTTTCACGACACCACCTCCGGCACCTTCGCGGGTTCTTCCATCCAATCCACCTTGGAGAGCTTGCGCACGATGACGAATTCGTCGCGGTTGGAACCGACCGTGCCGTAGTAGTTGAAGCCGTAGCTCTGCTGGGCATAGCCGCCGATCATGTGGGTCGGCTTGAGTACCGTGCGGGTGACCGAATTGTGGATGCCGCCGCGCGTGCCGGTGATCTCGGAGCCCGGCATGTTCACGATCTTCTCCTGGGCGTGGTACATCATCACCATGCCTTCAGGCACGCGCTGCGAGACCACCGCCCGCGCCACCAGGGCGCCGTTGGTGTTGTAGGCCTCGATCCAGTCGTTGTCGGCGATGCCAACCTTCTTGGCGTCGGTTTCGCTCATCCAGACGATGGGGCCGCCGCGCGACAGCGTCAGCATCAACAGATTGTCGGTGTAGGTGGAGTGGATGCCCCACTTCTGGTGCGGCGTGATGAAGTTGAGCACCAGCTGCTTGTGGCCGTTCTCCTTGGCATCGATCACCGGCTTGATGGTCTTGGTGTCGATGGGGGGGCGATAGACCACGAACTGTTCGCCGAAGGCGGTCATCCAGGGATGATCCTGGAACAGCTGCTGGCGACCGGTCAGGGTGCGCCAGGGGATCAGCTCATGCACATTGGTGTAGCCGGCGTTGTAGCAGACCTTCTCGGATTCGATGCCCGACCAAGTGGGTGACGAGATGATCTTGCGCGGCTGGGCCTGGATGTCGCGATAGCGGATCTTCTCGTCTTCCTTGGCCTCGGCCAGATGGACATGATCGCGGCCGGTGGCCCTGCCCAGCGACTGCCAGGCGCGCACGGCGACTTCGCCGTTGGTTTCCGGCGCCAGGGACATTATCACTTCGGCGGCGTCGATGTCGCTGTCGATGCGCGGCAGACCTTTGGCCGGACCCTCCTCCACCATGCCGTTGAGCTTGCCGAGCAGTTCCACTTCGTGATCGGTCTTCCAGCCGATACCCTTGCCGCCATTGCCGAGCGAAGACATCAGCGGTCCCAGCGCGGTGAAACGGGCATAGACATTGGGATAGTCGCGTTCGACCACAGCGACGGAGGCCATGGTCTTACCGGGCTGGGGCGCGGTTTCGCCCTTGCCCCAATCCTTGACGTCCAGGGCCTGGCCGAGTTCGCCGGCCGTGTCGTGCTGCAGCGGTACCAGGACGACGTCCTTCTCCTTGCCCAGCACTTCGGGCGCCACTTCCGAAAACTTCTTGGCCAGCCCCTTGTAGATCTCCCAGTCGCTGCGGCTTTCCCACAC
>JBJKRM010000085.1:0-9485 GCA_046704685.1 Rhizomicrobium sp. | reverse complement strand
GCACCTCCGAGTTCGCCGACGCTGCCGGCTTTGCCGCCGCGCAGGCCTACGGCGACCTCGCCGGCCATGTCCAAGGCATCGCCGGCACGCCGGAACAGGCGGTTCAGGCCTTCACCCTGATGAAGGTGGTAGGTCGCGACATCTGGATCGGCATCTGGGCTTTGGTGATGGCCATCATCGCCACCACCAAATGGGAAGTCAAAGGCGGCACCAAGCCGCAGGCCAGCGAAATCTGGTGGCGGTTCCCGAAATTCGTCATCGGCTTCGCCATCGCCTCTGCGCTGATGACCGTCATCGCTGCGAACTACGGCGCGGTTGAATACAACAAGATCGTGAAGCCGAACCTTGTTGCCCCGATCCTGAACCTTCGGACCTGGGCCTTCGTGTTCTGCTTCTTCTCGATCGGCCTGACCACCCGCTTCCGCGAACTTGCGGCGGCCGGCGGCAAGAACTTCTGGGCTTTCAGCTCGGGCGCCGTGGTCAACGTAATCCTCGGCTTCATCATGTCGACCGTGGTCTTCTACGAGTTCTGGGCTCACCTCGGCCAATAGGTCGCGGCGACGTCCCGGTTGCAGAAAGCGGCGCCGTCCTTTGACCGGGGCGGCGCCGCCTTTTTTAAGACTGCTTTCAAGAGAAGGATTCGGCGGGACCATGACCCCCAAAAAAGAGAAGTGCCTGAACTGCCGTAACTTCCGCAACAATCCGCACTATCTGGAGAGGGTGTTCAAGGGACTGAATATCCTCAGTTCCGGCCACGCGTCGGTGCGCAAGGACGATGGCGTGTGCCTGTTGCACGACTTATACCTGTCCGCGGACGGATATTGCGAACAATATCAATCCGACACGGGGCATGACAACGCCTGAACGGGCGCGTCCCGTAGGGAAAACTCCCCCGTCGTTTCGCAATAATCTCTTAAAGCCGCCAGACTGCAGGGGACCTCAGGCGATGGTTACGCCGCCGTCGGCGATGATCGCCTGACCGGTGATGAAGCTTCCTGCCCTCGACGCGAGAAAAACCGCAATACCGCCGATTTCCTCGGCTTCGCCCAGTCGCCGCAGCGGCGTCATCTGCTCGCGCGCTGTGCGCGTCTTTTCGTTTTGCCATAGCGCCCGCGCGAAGTCGGTCTTGATCAGGCCGGGCAGAATCGCGTTGACGCGAACATTGGACGGCCCCCACTCGCAGGCGTAGTTTCTGACCAATGCCGTATCTGCGGCCTTGGTCACGCCGTACAAGCCGAGCACGGTGCTGCCTTTGAGCGCGGCAATGCTGGAGATAATGATCACGGCGCCGTCCTTGCGCTCGGCCATCTGCGGAATCACCATATTGCACAGCCACCAGTTGCTCTTGATGTTGTTGCCCATCATCTTGTCGAACACCTCGTCGCCTGCCTGCGCCGTCGGGCCGTAAACCGGGTTGGCCGCGGCGTTGCACACCAGAATATCGATTCTTCCCCAGTGTTTCGTGGTCGCATCCACGAGTTGCTGCAGCTGCTCCTTGTGCGCGATGTTGCAGGGAAGCGAGATCGCCTCGTAGCCTTTGCCCGTGAACTCCTTGGTCACTTGCTCACAGGCCTCGGCCTTGCGGCTGGAGATCACCACCTTGGCTCCCGCTTTCGCCATTTCCTCGGCAATGGACTTGCCGATGCCCTTGGTCGAGCCGGTGATCAGCGCGACCTTGCCGGTCAGATCGAACATGCTTTGCTCCTGATCAATCAGAGCCGCGATTTTCGCACCCTTGGACGATTCCTGCCTCCAGCCGAGTCCCAGGCTAGTGTCCCGGGTCCTTAGTTCGTTGAATAATGGCCGGCGCGAGAAGCAAGATCAAAGCAGAAAAGCGGTGAAATCGGCGCCAGACAAGGCGCAAAGCGCAGCAAGCTTGGACAGCTTGCGAGCATCTGCAACGCCGTATGGCGTCGATTCTCGACGTCTTTTCTTCGGCGAATTAGCGACCCGGGACACTATTGAAATTCGTCTAAATACATGACGCCGAATCCCTCATCCTCTGATCCTTCTCCCAGAGGGAGAAGGAAGTTTCCAGGCGAAAATGGGTTGTCACCCATTTTCGCGAACCTCACTAGATGGCGCCGCTTTGTTTCAATAATACTGCCACCGCCGCTGCCAGCATGGCATAACCTCTGGCGTTCGGGTGTGCGACATCGGATTTCAAATTGTTATCGCGCAGAATTGCTTTCAATGCCGTGTCCTCATAAGGCAGGTCGAACTCCTCGGCGATATCGGCGTAAAAATGCGGCGGGGAGGGGAGTAGTCCCGGTTTGGGCACACCAATCAACACGACATCCACGCCTCTTTGCTTGGCGATCCGGATCATCGCACGCAGGTTCTCCGCCGTTTGCGCGTCATCCCGTCGGCGTAGCATATCGTTGCCGCCATGGCACAGAATGAGCAAGCGGGGGCGGTAGTAATCGAGCGCGGCAGGCAGCCGCGCAAGTCCGGCCGCGCTGAGTTCACCAGGCACGCCGGCGTTCCACACTTTGTGTGCAATGAGTTCTTCCAATACCGCCGGATAGCTCGCCTTGGGTTGCGCTCCGGTGCCGAAGGTGAGGCTGTTGCCGAAAGCGAGAATTGCCGCGTCCGCGGGCAACCTGGAAAGCTTGGGTGTGTTGCTGCCGCAGGCGGCAAGCGCCGCCGCGAGCATAAGCACAACGCACGCGCGCAGCGTCTGTTGCAGGGCTCTCACGTGCGCGCCGGCCGCATCGGACAGGCGGCTGCATCAAGCTCGGAATCGTCGCTGCGCTCCCGAACTGGCGCCATGCGGTGCGACTTACACACGGCGCATCGTGGCCTCGACGCGTTGTCGGCGTATATACGCGCGGGTCACGAAGTACAGAATAATCACCACGCCGAATATTCCACTGGCGAACAGCAGAACCTTGGAAACCTGGTTGAAATAGATATCGGACTCGGGTGGCAGGCTTACCAGCTCGAGCTGCCGCAGATACACGGGAACGGCGATGGCCCGGCTGAGCACGCAGAGCAGGATGATCATGCCTGTCACCAGGCGAATGATCTTCTCCTTGACCACGCGCGTGCCGTACGCCCCGACGTAAATTCCGGTCAGCGATCCAAGATACATCAGCAGGACCAGGCGGATATCGACAGCACCGTACCAGGCGTAACTTACGGCCAGCCAAGCGCCCATGAACATGGCCAGGTATAGCTCGGTCCCGGCGGCCACGACGGAAGGTATTCCGAAAATGTAGATCATTGCCGGCACGCCGATAAATCCCCCGACGCCGATGGTGCCGGCCAGGTAGCCGGTGGCCAGGCCCACCACGCCGATCACCCAGGCGGAGATGGTAACGTCCGCCACGCGGAAATGAATCATCGGGGGGAGGCGAATGCGGCCAAAGAACTCGGCCAGCTTGATCGATGGACCCTCGCCGGATTCGTGATGCTTGAGGGCGTCGCGCAAAATGGCCAAGGCCACGACCAATAGAACGATCACGAAGATCAGGCTGATGTAAAGATCGCCGGCTGCAGAGCCACCATGGCCTTTCGTGGCCCCGAAAAAGACCGCGTTGATCCAGACCGCCAAGCTGTTGCCGATGGTTGCGGTGACCAGCATGCACCAGGCCAAGCGGCTGTCCACATGGCCCATCTCTCGATGGGCCCGGGCACCCATCAGAGCCTTCCCAAACTTGTGCGCCGTGTTGCTGCCGACGGCAATCGCCCCCGCCACCCCCAGGTTCATCATGCCGGGCGTCATGAAGAAAGCCCCGCCGCTGCCGATGAATCCGCTCAGGACCCCGCCGATGAACCCGAGGAGCACCATCTGCAGTCCCGTCGACAGGTTCAGAACAATAAAGCCTTCAGGGATCATGAACTTTCCTTTGCGCGGTCAGCGACTGGCATCATTGACGGTAATGTTGCTACTCCACCCGCAGGAACCTTAGGATCAGTCGGGCCGACGTGCCATACAGATACGCGACCAGTGGAACAAACACGGCGACCGAAGCCACGCGCAGGATGCGCCAAACCCCGCTGCCGGACTGCTCGCCGGCCAGCCAATTCAGGACCCATTCCTGATGGGTGAAGACCAGTTGATAGAGCGCCACGGTGACGGCCAGCATGAGCACCAGACGAATGACCAACTGGGGCCCGATTTTCACTCGCGCGCGCAGCATTTGGTTGGAGACCACCGTGGATTCGAGATGGTCCGTCAGCAGGCCGAGCAATTCATCTGCGAGGCGCTTGCGGATCTCGGGCGGCTTGGAACGGTAGACATCGCCTACAACAATGGCGCTGTAGCGACGGTACTGGCGGATGGTCGATAGCAGTCGATCCGGGGAACCATGGAAGGCATTCCCGCCAGCCAGCCGGCCGACCTTTTGCAATTCATCCATGGTGTCGGCAAATCCGCGATCCTCGGCCGGTGCGGGCGCAGTATCGTCTTCGATACCGCCCGTGTACTCTACCGAAGCCGCCGACGCGGGCGCGGCCACGGTCGCCTGCTGCGGCTCGATGGCGCCTGCCTCGGCGGGGAGCGTCTGATTTTCGGTCCCCACATAACGCAGCAATTCGACCCCGGCGTCCCAGCTCTGCGCCAGCTTGAGCACATGATCGAACGTATCGGCCTTGCGGTCATAGGTCTCCTCGATCCAGAGAATGCTCGTGCTCGCGATCGAGCAATGCACGTCCTTGCAGCCTTCCAGTCCCCGGAGCACCTGGGGAACCAGCGGGCAAACCTCGGCCTGCTGCGGCAGATAGGTGACAAAGACCGCGCCGCGATCCGCGCGGACCTGAACCTCGGCGAATGCCGTGCGGCGGTCCAGGCCCAATGCCAGCCGGGCTCGGCTGGCCAGGCACAGATTCTCCATGGCCTGAAGGGAAGCAGGGGTCGGGCGGAACGGCGGCGACTGCGCCATATCGCATATCGCCGTTGCGGCGTTCTCTGCGCCCAGCGTCTCGAGGTTGACAACCACGTCGTAGAGGTTGGGATCGTCCCAGGCCACACCGTGCAGGAAGCGCGCCCACTTGGCCCGGTCCTCGTCCACCTGTCGGATGTACTCCTTCGCCTTTTCACGGTTTAAGTTCAGATGCGCCTCAACCGAGCGAATGCGGTACTCCATATCCGCCACCACGCGGACGCGGAACACGTGGGAGACGCCCGGCAGCAGCAGATGGCTGGCATGGCCATGATAGACGAGGTTACCGCCACGGGCGCGTTCGCACAGGTACGCCTTGACGCAGGCCAGGTACACGTCCCGATCGCGGCCCATCCGGCGATAGACGCGAGGGGGCTGGACCATGGCCATTTGCATCCTGCCGACAGGAATGCCCGCCTGCACGGCGACGTCCATGATTTTCTCGCGTGAAACGAATTCGCAGTCGAATTTCTTGGCCAGCCTCTCAGCCAACTCTTCGCCGCCGCGAAGTGAGCCCCGGGAAATGGAGATGATGGGCATGTTCGACAGTTCCAGCATCCGTAGAACGCTGCTGGAGCAAGCAAATTATATATCCGTGCCTCGGGCTCGCACAATGAAAGGGCTCGGCAAAAGCACGCCGGTTCTTGATAAAACACAAACGCTCGCGTGATTTCCAGCGTTATGGTTTGGTGTCATCGCGGCGTGTGGGGCGGCGGCCAGCCGTGCCGCGCCGCTTGCGGAATATCGCGGACCGCGGGAGACAAAGTATGGGCCGTCCGTTGCAGGTGCTGCTCATCGACGACGAGCCGATTGTCGGCAAGCGTCTGCTTCCCGCGTTGGCCAAGGATGGGTACGAACTGGAGTTCTGCGAGAGCGGCCGCGAGGCCCTGGCCCGCATCGACGCCCGGCCGTTTGACATCGTGGTGACGGACGTGCGCATGCAGGACGTGGACGGCCTGCAGATCCTCGAGCACGTCAGAAGACGCTCGAAGCGCACGCAGGTCATCATCATTACCGGTTACGCTACCCTCGAAGTGGCCCGCGAAGCTCTGGCCAAGGGCGCCTGCCGCGTCATTGCTAAACCATTCAAGCCTGGCGAATTGCGCGAGGCGATCGCCAAGGCCGCGGAGTCGCTAGCCGAGGACGGATAGGGTCTGTTTGCGTTCATCGCGCTAATCTGCTGAAGGTAGACAGTCCCTAACGATGTCCCCCACCACCGAGGAAATCGAGGCCCGCGCCCAGCGCGCGCTGCGGGAGCGGCCGGCCGTCAGCATCCGCACCAGGCTGATGATAGGGTTTTCACTGTTCGTCGTGCTGGCGATTGGCGCAGCTGTCAGCAGCCACGTCATTCTTTCGCGCGTCGAGCAACGGCTGGGATTCCTGGTCGCTGCTGACCGTTACATGAGCGAAGTGCAGGAAGCCCGTCGATTCGAAAAGAACTATTTCCTTTACCGGAGGGACCAGGACGGCGTGAGCTATCTGGCGCTTGCCGATCGGCACGTGGCTGGTGCGCGCGACATCCTCGCCCGCAACGCAAAGGAACTGCTCACGGTGGTCGGACAGAGCAAGCTGCGCATCATGAGGCAAGACTTGGTCCTTTACGCGGAACTGCTCACGGAACTACAACGCCTCGACCGGCAGCAGCACATGCATGAGGGTCAGCCGCCGGCCGGGGAACTGCGCCGGCGCGGCTCCGAGATGATCACTTTTGCCCAGGATCTGTCCACGGACGAACGGGCTAAACTCAATGCCGAAATGCGCCGCCTTTACCAGGTCGCCTGGGGACTGCTGCTGGTCATGCTGGTCTTGGCCGTAGCGGTCGGCGGTTCGCTGACCCGGCAGATTCTCCAGCCGCTGAGCCGGCTGATGCAAACCACACAGCGCATCGCCAATGGCGAGTTCACTCCGCTGATGCCGACACGACGTTACCGCGACGAGTTCTCGGAAGTCAACATGGCCATCAATACCATGATGCACGAGTTGAACCGCCGGCAGGAACTCATGGTTCAGTCGCATAAGTTGCGTGCTGTGGGCACGCTCACTGCCGGGGTGGCGCACGAGCTGAACAACCCGCTGAACAACATCATGCTGACTGCGGTCTCGCTACAGGAAGACTACGCCACTCTTTCGGACGATCAGCGACTCGACATGGTCAAAGACCTGCTTGAGCAAGCCGAGCGCTCGCGGCGGATCGTGCAAAACCTGCTCGATTTCGCCCGCGAAAGCGAGAAAACGTCCGAACAACTCCGCTTGCGCGACCTGGTCGAGAGCGCCATCAAGCTTGCTCACACCCGTGTGACGCTGCGCAAAGCTCGCGTGGAGATTCGTTTCCCGGAGAATCTGCCGCCGACGCATGGCGATCGACAGCAACTGATCCAGGTGTTTCTTAACCTGATCCTCAACGCCTTGGATGCGATGGATGGAATAGACCGTCCGGGGCTTATTGAAATCTCGGCGCAGCGGAGCGACGAGTTGGGAATGGTGGCGTTGCACTTTCGCGACAACGGCAAGGGCATTCCGGAACACATTTTGCGGTCGGTTTTCGATCCCTTTTTCACCACCAAGCGGACCGGCGAGGGCACGGGCCTGGGGCTGAGCGTATCATTGGGCATCGTGAGGAATCACGGCGGCGATATTCGTGCAAGCAGTGGTGTCGGCGTCGGCTCGACCTTCACCGTGCTTCTTCCAATCGCGCGTACTCCGGCACCCCAAGCTTGAGCAACCGACGCCGGGGTGCCTGTTTCCGGTGAGGACACTGTTTCGGGATTGCCCGGCGGATCGATCGACTTATCGCTCGAACGCGTAATGTCCGATGCAGGCGTGCAGCGTGATATCAGCGCCGACTGAAGGCTCGTCCGAGCACTTCCATTTGCACCACTTTCTTCAGCGGGCAATCAGTCTCGGTCATGCCTTCGTGCGCCGCCGCATGCAACGCGTCGATCGCTACACTGAGCAACGGATAGATATTCTCGCGGCCGATCTTCTCGTACAGGTGCGTGCGGTGCAGGACATCGAGCACGTGCTCGTTGAACCCGGAAAACGCGACCTTGTACCCCGCCGCGCGCAGCCGGTCCACCATGAGCGCGAGCATTTCCTCGCCCGAGGCGTCCAGTTCGCTGATGCCGTTGGCGACGATGATGATCTGCTTGAGCTCGGGCAGCGCGGCGACCCGTTCTCTGACCTCCTCCTCGAGGTAGCCCGTGTTGGCGAAGAACAGCGGGCCGTCGAAGCGGATAACCGCGATACGCCGGCATTGGCTGAGCCTGAAACGGACGGCGTCGTGGAACGATCCGTCCTTATACAGCGACAATTCCGCGATCTTCGGTCGCATGGCCCTTCTCAGGAAAAGCAGGACCGACAGGCCGACGCCAACCATGATGCCCTTGTCGAGATGCGGCGCGAAGGCCAGCGTAGTGGCGAAGCTGACGATGGCGACCATGCCGTCGCGCCGCTGCGCGCGCCAGGCGTGGGCGATGCCCTTGATATTGATGAGACCCGCGACTGCCATCATGATAACGGCGGCCAGCACCGACTGTGGCAAATAGTAGAGCAGCGGCGTCAGGTAGAGAAGCGTGACTGCCACGATGCCGCTGGTGCAGACGCTCGACAGCCCGGTGACCGCCCCGGCCTCGCTATTGACCGCCGAGCGCGAAAACGACCCGGACACGGCGTAGCATTGCGTGAACGCGCCCGTGATGTTGGCCAAGCCCTGGCCGATGAGCTCCTGGCTGGGATCAAGCTGGTGGCCGGTGCGCGCGGCCATGGCCTTGGCGATGGATATCGCCTCCATGAACCCGAGCAGCGAGATGATCACGGCGTTTGTGAGCAGGCTGAGCAAAATGGAGAGGTTAAGCTTCGGCATGCCGATCGAGGGAAGGCCCAAAGGAATGGAACCGACGACCGCGCCTCCGCCGGACAAGGTGACTTTCTTCTTGTCGATATTCCTGTTGCTCACCTTGATATACCAGCGGTTCCCGTCTGAGTGCATGCCGTTCGGCAGCCGGCCCTGCGGATAGAAATTGACGCTGCCGTCCTGCTCACGGACCGCCGCGAACGGCATCTTGCGTATGGACTCCCGTGTGCTTGAGGCCAACACGCGCAGTTCATCGAGATACTGGTTGAGCAGCCCTGCCCGCGCGTGCAGTTGCAGCACGTTGCCCCTCGAGACGGCTTCTTCCCGACCCGCTGCGCGCCCGTCGTTGACGAGCGTGAGGGAGACATCGCGGTGGGCGTGGCAGGTGGTGCATGTTCCCCCGCCACCGCCCACAGCGGATGAGATGAGGGGATTCAGGCTAGCGCGAACCTCCGCCGCCTGACGCGTCGCGTCGCGGGCGGAATTGTATCTGTCCACAAGCGGCTCGAGCTCAGGCGCGTGTATGTTTGCCAGTGCGGCAGTGCGATTATTTTCGAACCCGATCGTCCACGAGATTAATGCAGACGCGGCGACGGCCGCGAGGACGTACGGAAACCGCGGGTAAAGCATCTTCAAGCCGGTCATGACGCCTAGCGCAAATAAACCGAGTGCCAGGGTTGGCCAGTGCAGATGGCCGGCGGCGTTCACGATTGTCCGGAACACGGTCTCGTATTGATGATCTGATC
>JBJKRM010000084.1:0-4567 GCA_046704685.1 Rhizomicrobium sp. | reverse complement strand
CGCGCCCCGGCGGCGTCCACGCGCAGCAGCAGTTCTTGCCCGTTCAGCTCCATCCAGGCAGGCAGTTCGCGTCCACTTGCGTCCCGCGCATTGAGGCCGGCGTAACGCAGCACCGTATGTCCGTCGGCGTCGCGCAAGGTCAACTCTGTGACTCGCCCAACGTCCTTGCCGGGTGAGCCCGCGACCGCCGTCAGATCTCCCCTGATAGCCAGAGCGATCGTCAGAGGCGATGAATGCGAGGCTGCAAGCCTGTGGGAATGCCAGACACGAGACACTGACGAACTGGCGAAACGTTTGAGCGGCTTCCTGCAGAACCCCCCAAAGCCTTCAGGGAGATCGGACTAGCTTTTCTTTGGCGACGCCGTCGCCGTCCTGACGACGGATGGCGGCCTACACACCAGATTCCTGTATGGTCACGGTGTAGCCAAGTGACTTCCAGTACTTGATCACCGCCTGCAATTGTTCCAGCGAGTGCTCGAAGTTGAAGCCATGCCCCTGAAGAAGTTGCAGGACAACGGTGCGGTTGGGACCGAACCAGAGGCGGCCGCCGCTCGCCGCTTGGGTGCTAAGGTTGGAAAGGACGACTGTTTGATCGCTTTCGGGGACAGATGCCGTAGCTGGGACGATATTGATCCCGCGTCCATCGATCGTCCAGAGATAGGCCGTACGTACATCTCCCGGTTGCCCGTACTGAACATTGCTGAACGTACCGGTGCTACTGGACTGCAGTCCCTGTGCAGTCCCGATTTGTGTCACCGCATAGGGGGAAAGACCTGGCCCTGCCGGGATCAGTGGCCCGATCGCCGACAGACGTTGACCCAATGAGCTGGCTAAGTCCCGTACCGCATGCACACCATGCTCGCGTTCTTCCTTAAGGGCGTCCCGCGACTCCTTAATCTTCTTAATGGCATCGACGAGCTGGTGGAGGCGTTCGAGCGGTTTTAATTTCTTTTCTAATTTCTCTTATTCGGCCACCTCAGACGCAGAATCATCAGCTATAGCCACGTAGCCGCCCACCAAATCAGCCCCCACAGCCAGCAATTCCGGAAGGAACCACAAAAGCGCGAACGCCATGAGCGCAAATGCCGCGATGTAAAGGGCGGCGGTTTTATTGGTAGCGAAACAACAATGAGCGGCCTCACAAGAGGCCCAAGCCACGTGCGGGTGCAGCACCAGCAACCCCACGGCAAACATACCAACAACCTTCAACGCAGTCGCTTTGTCGCGCAGACTCGCTCCCTTACCAAGCACCGTCTTCGAGGACCCGGGAAAGATCGCCGCTGCAAACATCAACCCGATGATGACGCCTATCAGTTCCGCGCCGAATGCCCCTGCCGCAATGTTCCGGCCCACCGCCTGTCCGGGCAACGCGATGATGGCCCTGCCGATAAGGTACACACCGATAGGTACGAGCAGCCACCGGGCAATGAGCGGCATACGTTCGGAGATCTCGGCCCAGACGCGCCAGGGACGCCATACCGGCAGCACCACGGCGTGCGCCAGATAAATAGCGCCTATAGCTGCGAACACCAACAGACCTTCGGGCCAGATACGGTTGATCATGCCCGCCAACAGCAAGGTCGTGACAAACGCAAGCAGCAGTGCCAAAAGCCAAGGTGGAAGGCGCCTTGTCTTTCGCGTTTGGTAGATAAGGGCGAGTTGTTTCTCTAACTTAGAACGATTGCCAACCACAATATCGCTGTATCCCGCGAGTGCTACCAGAAGGGACCGCACCAACGCAGCGCCTACAGCGACCAGTGGCAACAGCGGGTTTACCATTCTCGTGAAGGTGGGGATATCAATCGGAGCAAACGATCCACCGCGCGGCCATATCCAAAGAGGACGAACGGCCATCGGCGCTATCAGCGTCCACGCATACACAAAACCCGCCAAGATAGCGGCCGTCACCAGGGTCATTAGCGCAGTTCGCGCCGTTCCTTGCACACCCGGAATTTTGCGGATGCTTGCGCCCAGTGCCCGTGATATCAACACTGGCTGCACCGTCAGCATCAGGAACAATAGGTATGAAATAAGTTGCGGCACGGTGACGTGAAGTAGCCACCACCCTATGTCGGCGTGGTGCAAGTGCCCATAGTAGGTTGCACCGGAAATGAACAGGTCGCCCACCGCATAGGAGGCAACGAGCAAAAGCCCCAACCCGGAACTGAACGCACTGATCACCACTGCGATGACAAGCAACGGCAACATCTGCACGAAGGCCACAGCAGGATGCGCGGTAAAACCATCATTTCCGATAGTCATCGGCAGCCAATGAAATGCGCCTACGCTCAGGCCGAAAACCAACACAGCAGCTGGAACAACCAGCGACAAAAGAGGCCAAGCTGTCAGATAGAGGCTATCCGCCCAAGCCGCACCAAGTATCGGCGACCAACGCCATAGCCGGATGGAAAAGTCCAGGTGGAACCGTTCCGCAAAACGCTCATATGTCATTGTTGTGTCTCTTTTGTTGGCGTGTTGCGCCCAACCGCGCACTGCCGTGCTCGAATTCGTCAGCGCTATTCTGAATTTGCACATCAAGGCCAACAGCCGACGGCTGTTGCTCGGCGCCGGGCCTCACGTCGATCTCAGATCTGCTTATTTTTTCGCTTTCGATATGCAGATTGTTAGCCTGCGCGATTTTATAGAGTTGGCAACGCCGGTCGTCGAGCACATGCGCGATCAAACCACCAACAATGCCGCTAGCGGCCAAACCAATAATTCCACCCTTCAGCCCGCCCTTCGCATAGCCGATTGTGCCGCCGATAAGCGCACCAGGAGCTGCCCCAACCCCCGCATCGTTTCGAGTTTCAAACACCGGGCGGTGCAATCTTCAACGAAGCGATCATAGGCGTCCGAGACATTCACGCGCTCGATGCCGGGAGTGGATTCCCACTGGCGCACGATCTTTTGGGCCGCTTCCCAATTGCGGATGTCGAGCGACTCCCGCATCATGCGGCCGTGCAGGCGACCCTGCACCCAGATGGGACACGAACTTCCGGGATTTCCGGCCTTTCCTGCCGCACGACTCCAAATGCCTGCGGCAAATCGTCAGCACAGCGCCGGAGAGTAGCAAAATGCAGGGGACGTGCGAAGTACGCGCATCCTGCATGCGTCAAGAATGCGATGAATTAGTAACTCAGCTTGGTGGAGGCGGGGGGAATTGAACCCCCGTCCGAAGACCTTACAGCAATGGCCACTACACGCTTATTCCGCGGTTTAATCTCGTCTTCAGGGACGCTCGCGGACGAGCTTCCCCAAGACCAGCCAATTTAAATTTCGGAAGGTCGCGCAACCGGCGAACCGCGTCTCCCTAGCCCACTAAATGACGCCTCGACCCGCTGCCATGGGCGAGCAGTGGCGAGACGCTAGCGGCCCTTAGGCCGCCAGAGCGTAACCGTTATTGTCTGCGGGTAAATTTCGCAGTCTGTTTGTTTAACGGGCCAACAGTACCCCGGCGTGCGACCATTGCCCTCGAGTCCCCGTCGAACCCTGTTCGCCCCCATGGACGCAAAAGAGATAACTGACGAAAAAAAAGAGCTTTTGGTCGGTCACGGTTACGCATCTAGAATTTAAGGCTTCGGGAGAACCTGCGCAACCCGGGATATTCGGGGGCATTCGGGCGCAAAAATGAAACGGCGGGTGCCGCTCGGACGCCCGCCGCCGTGTTTCAAGGTTCCTCCCGGTCGAACGATTGCCTCAGATTCCGCCCGGAATGATGAGCGGAGTGTCGTTTTGGTTCCTCAGATGGTGGAAATCGAACATGCTCATCAGGTTTCCGATCGCCGGCCCGTTGGTCGGAACGTACGGCTGTTCTGGAGAAGCTATCGGGTTAGGCAGGTTATCCCGGCTTCGTCCCGAAAGCGGCGCCAGGTTCCAGTTATCCTCGATGAACTTCAGGATCGACGCATGGTCATTATAGGTGTGGTTGATTTCACCCGCCTTGACCCATGGAGAAATCACCTCGAACGGGATTCGCGTGCCGTCGCCGAAGAAGTCGAGCGGCTGAACGTATCCCGAGTCATAGTAGCCGCCGCCCTCGTCGGTGGTGACGAAGATAGCCGTCTGGTCGAACAGCTTGCGGTTCTTGATTACCGCGTTGGCAGCCCTGGCAACGAAGTCTCCGTAGCTCGACAGGCTCGAATCAGCCGGATGACCCGCGTACGGCTCGTAGGGGCGAATAAACACGACCGAAGGCAGGTTGCCGCTCGCGACGTCGCTGAAGAAGTGCGAAACGTCCTGAATATTGGCGCGCTGCGCCGGGTTGGTCATGATCGACTTCTCGAACTGGAACGGATTACAGATGGAGCACCAATCCGCATTTGGATGACCGCCGTTCCATCCGCCTATGTAATACTTCCAACTGATTCCGGCCGCCGCGAGCGCATCGGCAATCGAAGGCACGGTCTGAGGCGGAAGATTGTAGTGCGTCGCATCGACCGTGGTCGGCGTGCCCTGCGCCGTGTAGCCCGGGCCGTAGTTGTTCAGGAGATAGTAGTGGTTGGACGCGCAATTGGGTTTGATGCCGAGGTTGGACAGATAGTTTCTGATCGGCGCAACTCCCGGAGCG
>JBJKRM010000083.1:0-4789 GCA_046704685.1 Rhizomicrobium sp. | reverse complement strand
GCACCAATCCGGCCACCGCCGCCTTTGCCGGCTTCAAGGTCGACGAGATCAAGGCCACCCCCGACGGCCATGTCGATCTGGAATCGCTGAGGAGCAAGCTCGGCCCCGACGTCGCCGCCCTGATGCTGACCAATCCCAACACCTGCGGCCTGTTCGAGCGCGATATCATCGAGATCGCCGACATGGTGCATGCGGTCGGCGCCTACTTCTATTGCGACGGCGCCAACTTCAATGCCATCGCCGGCCGGGTGCGGCCGGGCGATCTCGGCATCGATGCCATGCACATCAATCTGCACAAGACCTTTTCCACGCCGCATGGCGGCGGCGGTCCCGGCGCCGGTCCGGTGGTGCTGTCCGACCGCTTGGCGCCGTTTGCGCCGCTGCCGCTCTTGGTCGCTGAGAAGGACGGCATTCGCCTGGTGGAAGATCTCAGCCAGGCGCCGGCGGGGGCGAAGCCGTTCGGCCGCATGTGCGCCTTCCACGGCCAGATGGGCATGTTCGTGCGGGCGCTGTCTTACATGCTGAGCCATGGCCGCGACGGCATCCGCCAGGCCAGCGAAGACGCCGTGCTGTCGGCCAACTACATGCTGGCTTCGCTGAAGGACGTACTGCACGCGCCCTTCGAAGGGCCCTGCATGCACGAGGCGTTGTTCGATGATGAATCGCTGCAGGACACCGGCGTGACGACGCTGGATTTTGCCAAGGCGATGATCGACGAGGGCTATCACCCCATGACCATGTACTTCCCGCTGGTGGTGCATGGCGCCATGCTGATCGAGCCGACTGAATCCGAATCCAAGGAAAGTCTCGATCGCTTCATCCATGTGCTGCGCAGTCTGGCGGAAGAGGCCAAGGCCGGGAAGAAGGAGCGCTTCGAAGGCGCCCCGCATCTGGCGCCGCGCCGCCGCCTCGACGAGACCACGGCCTCGCGCAAGCCGGTGCTGCGGTGGAAGGCGCCGGATCTGCGGAAAGCGGCGGAGTAGAAATTACCTCCCCACAAGGGGGAGGTAATTTCACTCCCGCGGAAAATTCACTTGCAGATCTTCACATGCAGTCCCGCCGGCAGCCTGGTCTGGGCATCGCCGCAGGCGAGGTTGAGCTGCGCCTGGGTCAGTCCCTTGACGCGCCGCAGGTCGGCGCTCTTGAGCGAAGTCGAACTCAGGACCGCACCGGTGAAGTCGGCGCCGTCCAGTTTGGTCTCGTACAGGTTGGCGCCCGAGAGATCGGCGCCACGGAAGCTGGCGTGTTTCAAATCGGCGTGGCTGAAGCAGGTGAGCACCAGCTTGGCATTGTCGAAATCGGTGCCTTCGAAGTCGTCGTGCTGCAGGCACTGGTTCGACAGGTCGGTGCCGCTGAGGCTGCAATGGGGGCAGCCATGCGCCCCGAGGGTGTCCGGCGCACTGGCCCGAGCCGCGGTGGGCAGACCGATGGCGAAGAGGAAGGTGGTGAAGGCAATAAGGGCGTATCTGGTCATTTCTGTTCCATTGCGAGACCTGCCCTCCAGCTCTCGCAAGGCGCGTGCCACTGTCATGACCATTTACACAATCACCGGCAAGATTTCCTCTGTGGTACAAGCGGATGTCACTTAGCCGTAAGGGAAGTTTTGCGAGGCGCCCCTCGCTCCCGAGGAAAACGCGCACGAATAATGCCCTTAGGTTGACATCTGTCAGCGGCCTTTACAGTTAGCGTTGTTTTTTCCCGGTTCTGGCCGGAATTATCCAACAAAATCAAATGCTATGCCCCTTGGCACATCAATTGCTTGCTGCTGTTGGTGACGCCGGCGCTCCGGTGCTGGCCTATGACGGGAGACCGACATGCGCAAGATGATTGGGAAGACAGTAGTGGCGGGCGCGCTGGCCGGGGCCCTTGCGACGGGAGCGGCGATGGCTGCCCCGACGTGTACAACCATAAACGATCTTGGGGTGAGTGGTGCCGGGCAGATCAGCGTATCGGACATCACGGCCGGTTACTGTGTTCAGGCCCATGACAAGGTGTACGGCAATTTCGATCTCAGCGGACTGCCGTCCAATACCGTGTTGACCTTCAACCTCAATTCGATCGGCGCCAACGACTACTACCAGATCGCCTTCGGTGGCTCTTACGGCAACAATGGCGGATTGGGCAAGAATTACGACTGGAGCTATGAGGTCGCCGTGACCGGCGCCCCTCCCGGCACTTCGATCGTCGAGCTTGCAGCAGACTTCAACCAGACGGCTGGCGGTCCCTCGATCTTGAGCGAGACTTTGACGCCGGCCGGCACCCTGCCGATCTACGAGACCAAGACCGGTGCCATTGTCGCCGCGGGCAGCACGACGCAGACCGTCTTCTCGCCCGGCATCACCGACCTGATGATCGGCATGCACCTGTTCAACAAGGGCACCACCGCCTCGGTGACCAACACCGTGGTGCAATACGTGCCTTCGCGCCAGAACGTTCCTGAGCCGCTGACCTTGTCGCTGTTCGGTGCTGGCTTGGCCGGTCTCGGTTTTGCCCGCCGCAAGCGCCGCGACTGACCTGAGCGAGCCGCAACGTTTCAAGCAAATCCCGATCGCTTGCGGTCGGGATTTGTTTTTGGCGTGATTCGTTCTTTCGACACGATGTCAGAACTGTTTGTCAGCACTGTCAGCATTTTTTGTCAGCACTACTTCTATCTGTCACAGGCGTTGACAGAAACGTCTTGGCGAGTTCCCTGTACGTCAAAAAACCCTTAAGATTCAAAGATCGATTTCCCTGGCATAACGTTTGCAGTATATTGGTTACTCCGTCGCTCGCGACCGGAGATTTAGGTAGGAGAGTATTATGGGTAGGGCATTTGCGAGATTTTTGATTGTTGGTGGCGCATTTGTCGTGGCAGGGCTGTCGAGCGCGGCAAGTGCTGCTCC
Organism: Rhizomicrobium sp.; assembly: GCA_046704685.1. Classification (GTDB taxonomy): domain Bacteria; phylum Pseudomonadota; class Alphaproteobacteria; order Micropepsales; family Micropepsaceae; genus Rhizomicrobium. The sequence goes on along the minus strand of JBJKRM010000083.1, from coordinate 1,907 downwards.
GACCTGTACCACCATAAACAATCTCGGGCCCTCCGGGTCTGGTACCGTCACCAGTGCGCAAATCACTTCGGGCTACTGTGTGGCGGTGAGGGACAAGCTGTATGGCGATTTCAATCTTGGCAATCTGCCGTCCAACACCGCGCTGATTTTCAACGTCTCCAGCGTCGGCAGCCTCAATCACTACCAGCTGTCGTTCGAGGCCAGCTATCTGGCGGGCACCACGTACAATTGGAACTACCAGGTTGCGGTTGCGGCGACCGCCGTCCCCGGGACGGAGATCACCAGCATCGACATGGACTTCACGCAGACCTTCGGCGGTCCGTCGACACTCGACAAGCTCCTGAATCCGGCTGGCAGCAATCCGCTCCACGAGGTGAAGATCGGTCCGGTGGTTCAGCCGGGCAGCACCTTGTCTGCAACCTTCGGTCCGGGCATCACCGATCTGTTGATCAGCGAGAGCTTGGCCGACCAGGGCACCATCTCGTCGATCACCAACACGGTGACGCAATTCGTGCCCAACGATGTTCCTGAGCCGGCTTCGCTGGCTCTGATGGGGGCGGGGTTGGTCGGCTTCGGCGCCTTGCGCCGCCGCCGGTGGAAGAAATAGCCGCCGCTCGCAAGAGGTCTTCTGCAGGCCGGGCCCAGTGCCCGGCCTTTGCTTTTCCGGCGCGTCGCCGCGGATATGGGGGAATCTCGCCTAAAATCGAATAAGAATAATTATTATGTTTGTGTTTACGCTTGGCCGATAGCCTGGGGGAGCGTCCAGCAACAGAATGGAAGGCACAGGATGCATATTGCAAGCGTAAGTCAGCATACCGCTGTCATGCCAAGGACGCCGGAAGCCAAGGAGGCCCCCGGCCCGGATCACGACGGCGACAAGGATGATGCGGCGGTGAAGTCGGCCCCCAAAACGGGAGTCGGATCGCTCGTCGATACCACAGCTTGATCTAAAGTAGAGCCACACCCGCCAGAACGGAGGGTGTGGTGCTTAAACCCGCGCTGGCGTGAAGCCGTTCGGTTTTCCCCAGCCGGCAACCTTGTCGTCCACGGCTGAACGCCGTTCGCAAAGAGAACGCGCGAGAGAACGTCGCTTCATCTCCCCACCTTGTCATTCCCGGCCGAGCATGACGAGCGCAGCGAAGGCGTGCGAAGGGGACGGGAACCCAGGTCGCGACAAATCACATCACTCGAAGAACGCGACGTGTTCCATCGCATTCTGAAAGCACGTCTTGCCGTTTAGTCCTGGGTTTCCTTCCCCTTGCTCCGCTGTCGCGCTCTGCTCGGCCGGGAATGACATCCAAGCGCGACAACGGCCACCACAATGGCCTGCGCATTCACGCCCCAAAAACAGAAAAACCGGTTTTGCCCGGCCCCATTTCGTATTTTCAGATCCACAACTGGTGTTCCGATTCCGAAATTCGCGTCCGGTGCTGATGTCGGTGATCGCGCGAACTTCGGAAGCACGACTAGGCCTTTTTGTGACCTTCGATGTGCTTCGGCTGCACACCTTGGTGAATCGCGCCTAACCAAACTGCTGGAGTAATTTGCGATAATGTTTATGCGCGCGTTTACGCGCCGCCCGTAGCCTGAAGCGGTATCCGGAGCAACAGAAAGAAAGACCAGGATGCAGACTTCAAGCGTAGCGCATCAGGCGCAGGCCGCCCCTCCGCAGCGGGCACCGCAGCCCAAAGCGGCTCCCAAGCCGGATCACGACACTGACAACGCACCGGCTGCGAAGTCATCGCCCGACAAGGACGTCGGAAAGCACGTCGACGTCAGCGCCTGATCCCATCATCGTCTGACACCAAGGAAATCCCACACCCGGCAGAACAATCGGGTGTGGGATTTTTATGCCGGCTTAAGTGTGACCAGGACGTTCCGCAAAAATATTGTCATCCCCGGCCGGG
>JBJKRM010000082.1:0-5623 GCA_046704685.1 Rhizomicrobium sp. | reverse complement strand
CATCCCATCAGTGAACTGCTCCGCCAGTTCGAAGGGCTGGTGAATGCCAACCGGAACTTCGAATTCTTCTGGTTTCCCTATAGCGATGTCGCGGTCTGCAAATCGCTGAACGAGACCGAGGCGCATGCTCCCATGCGGCGCAGCGCCAGGACCCTCAAGGCGAAGGGGGAACACCGCAAGGTGGACGAGTACATTTTTGCCGGCATCAACGAATTGATACCGTATCTGCCCGGTTCGGCCGCGCCGGCCAACAAGCTGTTCGCCGCCTTTATGGCAAAGAAGCAGAAGGTGCGCTGGAGCCACGAGGTCTATCCCTCGGCTCGCACCATCCGCTTCAATGAGATGGAATATGCCGTCCCCTACGAACGAGGCGTAGATATCGTCCAGGAGATCGTGGAGGAAATCCGCAAGAAGAAGATTTGTACCGGCTTCCCGATCGAGTTTCGCACCGTGGCCGCAGATGATGTGTGGCTCAGCCCGTTCTATGAACGCGAAAGCGCCACGATTGCGGTGCATCAATATGCTGGTCAGGATACCGGGCCGCTGTTCGAGGCCTCCGAGGCGATCTTCCGCAACTACGGCGGACGGCCGCATTGGGCCAAGATGCACACGCTCAGCCGGAACGAAGCGGCGGCTCTCTATCCGAAGTTCGAGGACTTTTGTGCCGTGCGCCGGAAACTCGATCTGGATGGCAAGTTCCTCAACGAGCATCTGGCTGCTCTGTTCGAATGATCCTCTGCGCTGAGCGGAGGCCGTCATGCGCAAGCTTTGGGTCTACCTCGGTTGTGGTCTGCTGTTCGGGACGCTGGGCTTCTTGGTGGCCGATACCGGGCAAGCGGAAGCCGCCGCCATCGGCTTCGGCCTGGGCCTTCTGGTCGTGTTTTTTGTCCAGGTGTTTCCCAGCACGCGATTGCCGGAAGACGAGCTGGACAGCCTGGATCAGTTCGATGCCCTGGATCGCTTGGATGAGCGGGATAAAGGGCGCTAAAGCACCCTATGTTCATGTCAAACCCACGCGGGCGAGGGCCGGAAACTTAATCGTCCAGACACGGAGAATGTGAGACTTATATTCGGTCCAATTCAGTCAAGTCATTGATCGCGCCACTCTTTGGCAGATTGCCGCAGGGACTTGAACTGTCCGCTCGCATGCCCATTTTCCTTATATCGCCGCAGGTGCGGGCAGGGAGCAGGGACCGGTCAGGACCGGTCCGAAAATTCAGGCGTTCTGCGGCTTTCTATAAAGGAGCAAAAACCGGCCGCCCCGCACCGCCCACCGAAAACAAAGGAGAATTTCGCTTCGGTTTTGCAGGAGCGGTCTTTTTGTCAAGGGGGCCCTAGCCGACTGCCAGTTTCCGGAAAAAACAGCTCGGGGCGCCGGTATGACAGGCCGGTCCGAGTTGGTCGACTTTCAACAGCAACGTGTCGCCGTCGCAATCCACGAAGGCTTCCACCAGGCGCTGGGTGTTGCCGGAGCTTTCGCCCTTGCGCCAGATCTTCTTGCGTGAGCGCGACCAGTAGGTGACGTGGCCCGTGGTCAGGGTCTCTTCAAGCGTATGCCGGTTCATCCAGGCCATCATCAACACGGCGCCGGTGGACGCGCTCTGGGCGATCACTGGCACGAGACCATCGGCGTTGAATTTCACCGCGTTGAGGAAGGATTCCCGCGAAATCTCGTCCGTCATGCAGCCCCCATCCTGACAAAGCCGGCCTCAAGATCGGCGATCAGATCGCCGGCGTCCTCGAGCCCGGCATGAATCCGGATCACCGGTCCATCCGCATCGAACGGGCGCGCGGTGCGAACGAAATGGGCCGGAATGATCAGACTCTCGTATCCACCCCAGGAATAACCGAGACCGAAATGCTTCAATCCGTCCATGAAGGCGGCCAGCGCCGCCTCGCTCACAGGATTCAGAACGACGCCGAACAGGCCGCAGGCGCCGCTGAAGTCCCGTTTCCACAGCGCATGTCCTGGATCGGTTTCAAGGGCAGGGTGGAGCACGCGGGCGACCTCTGGTCGGCCCTGGAACCAGCGGGCCAGAACGAGGCCGTTGTCCCAATGACGCGCCAGGCGGACGGGCAGGGTACGCAAGCCACGCAGCGCCAGGTAGCAATCGTCGGCGCTGGCATAAAGACCCAGGTCATGGACGAAGGTTTCCAGGCGCTTGGCTTGCGCCTCGTTGGCGCTGATCGTGCCCATCATCACGTCGGAATGGCCGCCGATATACTTGGTCACCGCTTGGATCGACAGATCGACGCCGCGGGCCAAAGCCGGGAAGTAGAGCGGCGTCGCCCAGGTGTTGTCCATCAGCACCGCGGCGCCGTGGGCATGGGCCACCGCCGCAATGGCCGGAATGTCTTGCACCTCGAAGGTGAGCGAGCCGGGGCTTTCGCAGAACACGGCCTTGGTGTTGGCTTGGAGCAGGCTCTCGATGCCGGCGCCGATCAGCGGATCGTAATAGGTGGTTTCTACGCCCAGTCGCTTCAGGGCGCCGTTGCAGAACCTGCGGGTGGGACCGTAGACGTTGTCCGTTATCAGCACATGGTCGCCCGTGCCGACGACAGAAAGGATCGCCGTGGTGATGGCGTTGAGGCCAGACGGCACACTCACGGTGCGTACAGCGCCCTCGAGTTCGGCCACCGCCCGCTCGAAACTTTCCGTGGTCGGTGTGCCGATCCGTCCATAGGCGTAGCGGCCCTTATGTTCCGCCTTCAGCGACGCCATGTCGGGATGAAGGATCGTCGAGGTGCGATAGACCGGCGTGTTGACCGTGCCGAAATGCTCCGCACTCATCCGGCCTGCGGAAACGGCGACGGTTTCTGGTTTTTCTTTGGCCATAGGCACCTCCAGCGCGACTTATCGGCCGCGCCGCTATTGATGGCAAGACACCGGCTACTGCCGCTCGGGCTCGATCACCGGCACCGGCTTGTGCCGGTTGGCCCTCGATTCGAGGATCCCCCGCAGCGGGAAGTTGAACAGCCAGAACACCAAGCCGGTGAACAGGCTGATGGCGGCGCACAAGAGGAAGAACTCCTCCTTGCTCATCCGGCTGTAATAGGTGCCGATGTAGCCCTGCAATTGGTTGCCGGTGAAGCTGGTCATCAGCCAGACGCCCATCATCATCGACAGGATCTGCGGCGGCGCCACGCGGGCGGTCAGCGACAGCCCGATGGGAGAGAAATAGAGCTCGCCGAGCGTCAGGATGGCGAAGAACGCGAGGAACCAGAACCAGGAAACCAGTTCGTGGGGGCCGGTGAAGTGCATGGCACCGATCATCACGACATAGGACAGGCCCAGCAGGATGTTGCCGATCGCCATCTTGGTCAGGACGCTGGGTTCCTTGTTGCGCTTCGACTGCCGGTTCCAGATGGCGATCACCAATGGGGTGAACAGCATGATGAAGAAGGGATTGAAGGACTGGAACCACGAGGCCGGGATCTGCCAATCGATCAGGCCGGGGATCAGCCGGCGGTCTGTCAGGTTCTGCAGGAAGACGGAAATCGTGTTTCCCTGCTGCTCGTAGGTCGCCCAGAAGAGGCTTCCTGGAATGAACAGGAGGAACAACGCCAGCGTCGCCTTCCAGTCTTCCTTCGTCATCGGCTCTTTGACGTCCGTCTTCTCCTTGATCCGACCGACACGGTCCGGCGGCAGACTGCGCATGGCGAAGAAATACGACACGGTGCCGATCACCATGCCGACGCCGGCGGCAAAATAGCCCCAGTGATAGCCGTAGGCGTCGCCCAGCGTGCCGCACACGAACGGCGAAAAGAACGCGCCCAGATTGATGCCGACATAGAAGATGGAAAAGGCGCTGTCGATGCGATGGTCGCCGGGCTTGTAGAGATTGCCGACCTGGGTCGAGATGTTGGGCTTGAAGAAGCCGTTGCCGATGATGAGCAGCGTCAGGCCGAGGAAGAACAGATGCGGCGACATCAGGGTGAATTCGCCCATCGACATGATGAAGGCGCCGACGATCACGCTGTTGCGCTGACCGAGCCAGCGGTCGGCGATCCAGCCGCCGAAAATCGGCGTCAGATAGACAAGGGATGTGTACCAGCCGTAGATGAGGGATGACACCGGCTGCACGCCCATCGGCTGGCCGCCGTTGTAGACGTTCTCGAAGAAATGCTTCAGCGAGTGGTAGCCGATGACACTGTCGGCCGTCGGCTGCAGCAAGAGGTAGTTGACCAGCGTATAGATGAGGATGGCGCGCATCCCGTAATAGGAGAAGCGCTCCCACATCTCGGTCGTGAACAGGTAGCTCAGCCCGATCGGATGTCCGAATAGGGTGCGCTCCCGGACGGCCGGGTTGGCCGTCTCTGATTCTTCCGCCATTAAGGTCCCCGTGTTGCTTTGTTGCGGCGAGTGTTGCGCAGAAAAGCGCGTCAAAGCAACTCGACGCTACGGTCCTCACGGGAATAGGGCACGAACCCCATTCGCTGGTAGAGGGGTTAAGCGCGCGGGTGATCGAGGGTGCAGGTGTTAACCAGCAGGATGGAGATCGGCTTCAGCCATGCGTTCTGGACGGCATGGTAGAGAAAGAAATATCCAAGATGTTTACCGATGAATTCCGGCATCAATCCGAAATAGGCAAGCAGACCTGTGCCAGTTTCGCGAAAGTCCAACTCCGCCATCCCGGCGGGACAGCCATTCACGTACAGCACGTAGAGTTCAACTTGCTCATGATGGATCACGGCCTCGACAGCGGAATCGGTCATGCGCCGGCGATCCACCCAGTGGTAGGGCCCACCGATGGTATCATAGAGGTAGCGGTAGAAGTGGACGGGCGGCTTGGCGGCTCGCAGGATGGCGACCTTGCCGAGTGGCTGCGGCGGCGGAAAAATCGACGGCTTGCCCTTCATCTCCAGGAACGTCACCGTCATCGGCAGGAAGCGTTTGGATTTCGAGCCAGCCATCTGCTCAGTCCGTTTCTACCGGGGCCTCTCTGCGTGCGCCCCATTCGGCCCAGGAGCCGTCATACAACGCGACATTTTGCGCTCCGGCGAGCTCGAGGGCCAGCATTGCAATCGCCGCCGTGACGCCTGAACCGCAGCTGGTGACAATGGGGGCGCCCAGATTGACGCACTGTGATTCGAACAGCGCCTTGAGCTCGCCTGGCGTCTTCATCGTGCCGTCAGAATTGGCGAACGCGGTATAAGGGATATTGATGCTGCCCGGCATGTGGCCGCCCCGGACGCCCGGTCGCGGTTCGGGCTCTTTGGCGTAGAAGCGGGCGTTGCCGCGGGCATCGATCACCTGCGCCGAGCGGTTCCGCACCATTTGCAGCATTTGATCGAAGCTGCGCAGGAGCGCAGCATTCGGTTTGGCCGTGAATGTGGCCGGCGCGGTGGGTGTGGGGCGTTGCACGATAGGGTAGTCGAGGCGACGCCAGGCCGGCAGACCGCCGTCCAGGATGACCACGGCATCGTGGCCCATGGCCCGCAACATCCACCAGGCGCGCGGGCTCGAATAGAGGCCGGCGCCGTCATAGGCGACCACCGTCGTTGCGTCGCCGATCCCGAGCTTGCCCATGGCGTCGGCGAACTGGTCCGGCGGCGCCAGCATGTGCGGCCAGGGGCTGGCCTGGTCGGACAGCAGGTCGATGTCGAAATACACCGCGCCCGG
>JBJKRM010000081.1:0-4479 GCA_046704685.1 Rhizomicrobium sp. | reverse complement strand
ACCCAGGGCCGTTCTCACCCGACGCTGCGGCTGCCGGCAAGCGAGCGCTGCGTAATGCCTGCCTGCGCTACCTCACAGCGGCCGCCGACGATGAAGAGGGTGCCCGGGCCGCACGCCACTACGAAACAGCGAGCAACATGACCGCCATGATTGCCGGCCTCGCTGCCCTCTCGCGCATGACATCGCCGCACTGCGATAGGACGTTCGCACATTTTCATGACCGCTTCGCCAAGGATCCGCTGGTGCTGGACAAGTGGATGGCGCTGCAGGCCGGATCTCCCCGTCCCGACACGGCAGCGCGGGTGCGCGAGCTGATGAAGAATCCCGCCTTCGACATCAAGAATCCGAACCGTGTTCGGGCGCTGGTCGGCGCCTTCTCGGGTAACCAGCTCAGATTCCATGCTGCCGATGGGTCAGGATATGCGCTGGTCGGCGAAACCATCCGCACGCTCGACGGCATCAACGCACAAGTGGCAGCCCGCATGGCGGGTGCCTTCGAGACGTGGCGGCGTTTCGACGAAAGCCGGCAAGCGCTGATGCGCGCCGAACTCGAAGCGGCTCTGAAGACGCCAGGGCTATCGTCGAACATGTTCGAGGTTGTCTCGAAGATGCTTGGCTGAATTCCGCGCGGTCCGTGACAAAATTCGGATCGCGAATGGAATGTTTCGACACAACCGCTGCGCATAGATAGAAATCTCATAAATTCCGACATCGTTTTCGAACGCCGCGTTCATGCGGCGCGTCGCCCCATCATTGTGTTAAGCGACGGTTTCAAAGTTCTAGTTCGTTGTACTTACGTTCATTTAATCGAGGAAAAACGAGGGGTTCTTAAAACCTGTGCCACGCCCTTAAGGACTCATACGCAGACGTCTGGTCACATGGCACTGCAATAAGTTGGAAGCGAAAAGCAACCAAGACTGATCACGTGCCAAACAAAGGTAGAAGTCATGGTCACGAGCCCGAGCATGCAGGACGAAGTTGCCTTCCTCACCGGTGTGAAGGCAGACGGCACGCTCACTCCCACTTCTTATTGGGGTTGGAACGGCGACAATCCGGCAACGTACAACTCGACCTGGACCAGTGCCCGCAAATGGGGCACTCCGACTGCTGGAACAGCGGGGGGCACTGTCGACTACTACTTCGACCCAGGCTCGAACTGGTCGGCCACCGAACAGGCGCAGCTTGCCTCAGGACTGGCATTGTGGGCCGCCGTCGCCAACATCAGTTTCGTCCAGACGACGGATTCCTCGAAGGCACAGATCACCTTCACACGCGGTCATGACGGCGGTGCCTACACCTATACGATCTACAACGGCACTGTCGGCTCTTGCCTAAACGGCGGTACGACGCTGGGCACAATCGTTTCGGCACCCGTGTCGATTGATACCAGCGTGGCTGGCTTCGGCCCGATCAACGGTAATTTCTCCACCTACGGCGGTTATCCGATCGAGACCTTCATCCATGAAGAAGGGCATGCCCTCGGCCTTGGACATGCCGGACCCTACAACGGCTCGGTCAACACCGGCACCCAGCAATTCAGCGCCTTCGATACGCGCCAGTGGTCGCTGATGTCGTACATCAACCCGGGTGGATCAGCGAAGTTCTCATCACAATACAGCGTGACCGGAACCAATTGGGGGGGCGCCTATCCCACAACCTTGATGCCGCTCGACATCCTGGCCATCCAGCGCCTTTATGGCGTGGCCGTGAACACGCCACTTGGCGGCGGACAGACCTTCGGCTTCAACTGTAATATCGACCCATCGATCAAGCAGTACTTCGATTTCACCGTCAACAAGAAGCCAATCATCACCATCTGGGACAAGGGAACGAACAACACGCTCGATCTGTCGGGCTTCAGCAGCGCCTCCACGATCAACCTCAACGCCGGCACATTCAGCAGCACCGCCGGCCTTACAAACAACATTGGCATCGCCTTTGACACAGCAGTCGATAAGCTCGTCTGTAGCGCCGGTGCCAACACTGTCACCTGTAACAATGACGGTGATACCATCATCGGCGGTACCGGCAACGACCTGTTCATCGGCGGAACAGGCAATGACGTGTTCAATGGCGGTGGAGGCACCAATACCGTCAAATACAGCGGAAGCTACTCCAGCTATACAGTTAGCACGGACGCCAACGGAACAACCACGATCTCTGGCGGTGGCGCCGGCATCGACACACTGACCAACATCACCAACGTCCAGTTCTCCGATCAAACTATCACGCTCGGCACACTCCCTCTCCCGACTTCGACAAGCAACGCCTTGCCAACGCCTCGCGACTTCAACGGCGACGGCAAGAGCGATCTCCTGATGGGGAGCACTGGCAACAACTACGTCCAGATCTGGCAGATGGACGGAAGGACCTTGCAGAGCAGCAAGGCGCTAGCTGGCCCCGGCGGCGACTGGTCCACCGTCCTCACCGGCGACTTCAACGGTGACGGCAACGCTGATGTCGTCTGGCAGAACACCAGCACCAGCGCCCTTCGTATCTGGACCATGGACGGGGCCACGCGAGCCTCCAGCACGCTGCTCAGCAGTATTCCCGGTGCGGGCTGGAATCTTGTCGCCACCGGTGACTTCAATGGCGACGGCAATGCCGATCTCGTCCTGGAGAACGGCAGCCAAGTCCAAATGTGGCTGATGAACGGGGCCTCCAAGCTCTCGTCGTCGACCATCGCCACGCCGGCACCCGGCGGCTTTGAGGTGGTCGGTATCGGCGACTTCAACGGTGACGGCAGCACAGACATCCTGTGGCAAAACCCGACCACCGGCGCGCTGGACATCTGGCTGATGAACGGCACATCGCTCGCCTCCGACAACCTGCTCGCGACCAATCCGGGATCGAGCTGGCGTGCTGTCGGCAGCGGTGATTTCAACGGAGACGGCAAATCTGACATCCTGCTGCAGGACAGCTCCACCGGCCAGACGGCGATCTGGCTGATGGACGGAACGAACAAGCTTGCCGGCAGCGGCAACCTGTCGAGCAACCTGGGCAGCGCCTGGAAAGCCGTGAATGTCGGCGATTACAACGGCGACGGGATGAGCGATGTCCTGTTCCGCAATTCGGGTACCGGCGCCTACACGGTCTGGATGATGTCGGGCACTGCCATCCAGTCCGCCAGCGGCGGTCTTTCCGCCAACCCCGGAACCAGCTGGCATGCACTGGCAGACGAAAATGGCGTCGTGGCGCCAGCAGCTACTACCTTGCCTACGCCAGCCAGCAGCAACGAAAGCAGTAATTGGAAAACTGTCGCTACGGCGGGCTACAGCACCGATGGAAACAGCGATGTGCTGTTCCACAACCCTTTCAGCGGACAATTCACCGCGTCGACAATGCCCAGCACGACCAGCATGTCCGGGGGGGTGCTGTCGTCGAATCCTGGCACCTATTGGCATGCGGTGACCGGATAGGCAGTTATCCACGCCTATTCTTCAGCCCTATTTCCGCGAATTGGCTATGCGACTCGTTTGAACACGAGTCGCATAAGCGCTTGCGGGCCTTCACACGAAGTCAAGCGATTCACATAATCCTAGGGCGCGAATCACCGGACCGCGCAGGGACTGGGGTTCATGGCGGGGCAAGACATCGCGGCACGGCCACTCTTTCATGGAGTGTTGGCATGGATCGCTTCCCTGCCTACGCGAAACATCCGCCTGACAGTCCTGTTTTGCGTCATCGCGATCGGTGGCAGTTTTGCCGCAGCTGGCGCCCTGCAGATGCGCTTCGAAGCAGCCAACGCCTATCGCCAGGCAGTGTATTTCGAATCCCGGCGTGCTCACGACATTGCGGCAATGGCGCACACGGCACTGATGCGCCAACAGCGAGTCGGGCGTCAGTTCGCCGCGGGAAAGCTGTATTCGCTGCCGCCGGACGTGCGCGGCGTTGCGGTATCGGATGCGTTCGGCGATGTATCCTCGGCCTCGGGCGAACCCATCCCGATGCAAAACCTGGTCGGACGGGCACATGACAATCCCGTCGTAATCGGCACCAAGGACCGCACCGTGATTGTCTTCCGTCAGGGAGCGAATTTCGTTGCGGTGTCCTTCCATCCGCTAGTACCGGAAGCGGTGCTGCAGAATGCCATCATCGTGGGAACAGCGGACCGTACGCTGGCAGGCAACCAGATCAACGGCCGAACCACAACCGCCGCGGTCACCTCGTGGCCAGTGCACGTACGCGTGGCGCTGACCAATCCCGGGGCGCTTGCTGCGTGGTACGGCTCCATGCCGCTCTACCTGTTCGTTATCCTCGGTCCGGCAATCGTCGGCGCCTGGTTAGCGACCGTGTTCGTGCGGGAATTCGAGCGCCAGGCCAAGGCTGCCGAAGCAATCCGGTCACTGCGGTCAACGCGGCCAGCCGAAGCCAAACTTCTGGTACGGCTCGCCAATGCCGAGCGTCAGGCCGTCGAGGCCGAACGGTCAAAGAGTGAGTTTGTCGCCCATATGAGCCAGGAGCTGCGAACACCACTAA
>JBJKRM010000080.1:0-4009 GCA_046704685.1 Rhizomicrobium sp. | reverse complement strand
GAACCAGTCGCGGGGAAACTCGCCGGCGCAATCGGTCATGTACTTGCCGCCAAAGACACCCAGGCCCAACATCTGCTTCGGACTCAATTCCGGCCGGAATTCGGGGTGAAAGTTTCGACCTTCGGCTTCGCTTAGAACATAGGTGTAATGGCGCTGCATCCGGTCGTTGACGATTACGCTGCGCGAGCTCATCGGTCGCCGCCTGCCGGGAGTTTGGTCGGTTCGGTCATACGCTCATCCCATCGGGTTGGTCGGTTTGCGCTCCTGCAGGATGTCTTCCATGCGCCATTGGATCGAAGGCTTGATCTTCGGGTGCGTGAGGATGTAGAAGCGCTCGTCGTGCACCGCTTCGTACACTTGCTGCGCCACATCGGCGGCGCTGAGCTTGCCCGACTGCACCGCTTTCTTCAGGTTGGCGTCGAGCGCGAGGTCGGCCGCGGTCTTGTGGCGGGTTTCACTCAATTCGGCGGGCCGGTTGCGTCCCGAGTCGGCGATGCCCGTGGGCACGTAGGCCGGGCACAGCACCGAGCATTTGACCTTGTCGGTTTTCTGCGCCAGGTCCTGGTGCAGGCATTCGGAAAGCGCTACCACCGCATGCTTGGACACGCAGTAGATGCCCATGCCGGGCGGCGAGATCAGGCCTGCGACCGAGGCCGTGTTGATGATATGGCCTTCGCTTTGCTGCTTCAGCATGATCGGCGCGAACACGCGCACGCCGTGGATCACGCCCCATAGGTTGACGCCCAGTACCCACTCCCAGTCGGCGACGGTGTTGTCCCAGACGTTGCCGCCCTCGGCCACACCGGCATTGTTGGCTACGAGGTGCACGCCGCCGAAGGCCGCGAGCGTCTTGTGCGCCAGCGCCTCGACCTCGGCCGCCTTGGAGACATCGGTGCGCACGCCGATGACTTTGGCCCCGGCGGCCTTCATTTCGGCCTCGGCTTTCGCGAGCGCATCGGGTTCGACGTCTGCGAGCACGATGCGCATGCCCTCGCGCGCGAAGCGTTCGGCCATGGCGCGCCCGAGGCCGCTCGCGCCGCCGGTGATGACTGCTACCTTGTCTCGGAATTCCTTCATGGGATTAATGCTCCGGCTTCAGAGTAAAGCTGCATGATACTGAATCGCCGCGCACGCCGACAGGGCGCGTGCTCGCTTATGACCGCTTCCGAATTGATCAGCGTCATCGAGGGCGCTCTGGCCTCAGAGCACGCCGGAAATGTTGGTGCAGTCCACCGTCCACATTGCATCTCAAGATTGAATTCGTCAAAATGCCTGTGAAACGGTTATGGCTATGCGCAGTCCCGGATCCGACGCCGGCCTGTTCCGTACGCATGTACAGGCCGGCGGTTCGATATGCCGATCGCCTGAACTGAACGGCGGGTGGAGCACAATGCAGGGGACGGGGCCGAACGCGCATTTGTCCGCGGATTTCCCGGACCGCAATCAACTTCGGAGCTAAGCTCATGGCGCTTAAAGATGGAAAATCCTACAGAGAAAGTCTCAGGTCGCTGAAGCTCAAGGTCTACGCATTCGGAGAAAAGGTCGAAAGCGTCGTCGACTACCCCTTGTTTCAGCCGCACATCAACTCTGCGGCGCTGACTTACGACTTGGCGCAAGGCTCTGCTACCGAGACTCTGTTTTCGACCGCATCGCACCTGACCGGAAAGAAAATAAACCGGTTCACGCACATACATCAGAGCACCGACGACCTGATCAAGAAGGTCAAAATGCTGCGGCTGATAGCGGGAAAAACCGGCAGCTGTTTTCAACGCTGCGTCGGCTGGGACGCGCTGAACGCCACGTACACGGTCACCTACGAAATGGACCGCGAGCTGGGGACCGAATACCACCAGCGTCTGCGCCGCTACCTTGAGTACATACAGGAGAACGACCTGATGGTGGCCGGCTCGATGACCGATCCGAAAGGGGATCGCGGACTGTCGCCGGGAAAACAAAAAGATCCGGACATGTATGTCCATATCGTCGAGAAGAACGACAAGGGAATCGTCATCCGTGGCGCCAAAGCCCATCAGACGGGCGTCATCAACTCGCATGAAATGCTGATCATGCCGACCATCGCGATGGGGGAGGAGGACAAGGCTTACGCCGTGGCCTGCGCCCTGCCGACGGACGCGCCTGGCGTGCTGCACATTTTCGGCCGGCAGACCAACGACGGCCGACGCATGGAAGGAGGAGACCTCGATCTGGGAAACGCCACCTACGGCATCGTCGGCGGCGAGGCGCTGAGCGTCCTCGAAAACGTGTTCGTGCCCTGGGAACGGGTCTTCATGTGCGAGGAGTATCAGTATGTCGGACTGCTGGTCGAGAGGTTCGCCAGCTACCACCGGCAGAACTACGGTGGCTGCAAGGCCGGCGTCAGCGATGTCATCATCGGGGCGACTTCTGCCATGGCGGAGTACAACGGCGCCGCCAAAGCCTCCCACGTTCGCTACAAGGTCGTGGAGATGGTCCACCTCACACCGAGACGCTCTACTGCGGCTCGATCGCCTGTTCCTGCGAAGGGGCTGCGACCGCTTCCGGCGCCTATTTCGTCGATCCGCTGCTGGCCAATACGGTAAAGCAGAACGTGACGCGCTATATCTACGAGATCGCCCGATTGGCGCACGATATTTCCGGCGGCAGCATCGCGACCATGCCTTCGCAGAAGGATCTGCAAAATGAGGATGTCGGGAAATACGTGGAAAAGTATTTCGTCGGTGTGGCGGACGTTCCCGCCAAAGACCGCATGCGCATGGCGAGGCTGGTCGAAAACATGACCGGCGGTACTGCCCTGGTGGAAAGCATGCACGGCGCCGGCTCGCCGCAGGCGCAGCGGGTCATGATCCTGCGTCAGGCGAATCTGGGGCGCAAGGTGCGGCTCGCCAAGAAACTTGCCGGCATTCAGGACGGGAAATCCTGACATGCCGTTTCCCCGCAAGGTCCGCCCGGTGCGGGGAAGCTTATTTTCGCGCCGGTAGCGGCGCCACCTTGCGCGGCCTGCGGTCCTGGTCGGTTGCGACGTAGGTGAGCGTGGCCTCGGTCACTTTGACGATCTCGATGTCCTCCGGGTTGCGCTGCGCATAAACCTCGACGTACACGGTAATCGAGGTGTTGCCCACGCGCAGGATCTTGGCATAGAAGGACAGCAGGTCGCCGATCTGCACCGGCTGCTTGAACTGGAAGGAATTCACTGCCACCGTGGCCACGCGGCCGCGCGCGTGGCGGCCGGCGAGCACGCCGCCGGCGATGTCGACCTGCGCCATGATCCAGCCGCCGAAAATGTCGCCGTGATGATTGGCGTCGGCGGGCATCGGCATCACCCGCAGCACCGGTTCCTTGTCTTCGGGGAGTTTCATTGGTTCGGTCATCGCAATCGACATTATGCCAAACTCGATGGCGGTTGCGGCTTGCCGCCTCTCCCGGCGTCTGACGTCGGCATGGTTGACGCGGCCTATTGTGCCTATTGTTTCGGATTGTCGCCGTTCTTCTTGCTGAACAGGTTTTCGACCCAGCCGCCGACTTTCGCGCCTAAGGTAGTGCCGAGGCCCGGACCCAGTATGGCGGTGCCGGCCGCGGCCCCCGCGACCGTGCCTGCAGTGGGATAGAGCAGGGGCGAGGCTAGCGTGCCTCCGACGTTGAGCGGCACGCCGGTGCTGACGCCTGCCAATTTCACCTGGGCGTCGATGCGGCCCGACAGTTCCTTGTTGCGCGAAATGGTCACTTCGCCGTTGGCGGCAAGCGCGCCCGAGGCGATCCTGAGTTGGGTGAAATGGTAAGTCCCGTGTTCCATGACGAGGTATCCGGACAACTGATCGAAGCGTGTTTCCCCGCCGGTGGTTCGCTTCCCGACCAGATTGGTAGCAGCTTTCTCGACGTCGACTCCCTGGAGCACGCCGTTCTGCACGTTAAAAGGCGTTTCCAGCCGCAAGGCATCGACCAGCCGATCCGCAGAGGCCGAAGAGGCCGAGAAAACCGGTTCGGCACTGAGCCTGCCGCTGACGCGGGTGCC
>JBJKRM010000079.1:0-2893 GCA_046704685.1 Rhizomicrobium sp. | reverse complement strand
CGCCCTCAGGCGGCTGTGATGGATCCACCGCCGAGACCACACGCACCACGGCTGGCGGGAAATCGGGTATCGTAACGGCGCGCCAAGCGCGGTAGGCCTCCTCGGCGCCACTCACCGTCACTATCGGCCGGCGCAGGTCGGACGGTTCCTGCGCCTCTGGCTGCGCGTCGAGCGCCACCAAGAGCCTAGCGACCCCTGGCGCCGCGCGGAAGCCGGCGATTCTCTCCACCAGCGCCTTCGGTAGCTCGTTCCAGGCGAACAGAGAGAGAAATGTCCGCTTGAGGTCCATAGTCGAGACGATCGCGCGCGCGGATATCTCACCGCCATCAGCCAAACCGACGGCAATGGCGCGGCCACGGCGTCGACGTACATCCGTGACCTCCAGGCCGCACGAGATTTCAGTACCGGGCTCGTGCGCGGGGGGGCGTTGCGCCAAACCGATTCGACCGAGCCCTCCGAGCGGCAATCCACCGGCAGGACCGGCAAGCCGCATGAGTGCGCTGCCGGCCAGCGCCGGATCGCACAGCAGCGGCGGATCAACGCGTTGATCGTTCAGTGGCTGGGCGGCCAGTTCCTCACCTGGCCACGGTGCACTCTCGACACGGCGCTTGAAGAGCCGGCCGGTCTGCGGCGTATCCGCTTCTGCCATCACGCGCGCGATCACAGCTTGTCGGAGGTGTTCGACCGTCGTGGATCGCCCGGTAGGAGTCAGAATGGCACCGCGGCGAGCCAGATCGAAGGCCCGGAAGAGATCGGGCGGAATCGCCGGCAACTCATCGCAGTAGGGCGAGGCAAGAAAGCCGGGCACGAACTCCCTGGTGGTGCAGCGCCCTCCGCTGTGCGCCTCACGCTCGGCGACAAGCACCCTCAGGCCACGGCTGGCCAGCCAAGCGGCACATGATAGGCCCTCCGCTCCTGCGCCGATGATGCACGCGTCGTAATGCAAGGCCCCTGGCCCCAACCTTTCGTCGCACATTATTACAGAGGGGGCGGGAGAACACAGTTAATGGGCGCCACTCACGTAAAGAATAAGGGCGGAAACGGCTTGCCGATTCCGCCCTTTGGTAAATTATTCAGTGGTGCCGCTTTTTTTGCGTCCGGCACCGTGCGCTTTGAGGCTGATTACAGCACGCCGCGCTTATGTTCGCCAATCACCAGACGACCAGGATTAAAGGCTGCCTTAAAAATCGACAGCGCCTTCCGGGGTTCTGCGTCGCCGCACATGAAAACGTCGAACGCCGCATACTTCCTTTCCGGCCAAGTGTGCACGCTGATGTGGCTTTCGGCGAGCACGGCGACACCAGAAATGCCGCCGCCATCGCAGAAAGTATGCAGATGAATGTGCAGCAGGGTGGCGCCTGCGGCCTTCACTGCATCAATCAGCGCGGCTTCAATCCGATCACGGTCGTCGAGACCCTCGGCGTCCCATAGATCGATTATCAGGTGACTTCCCGCATAGGTCAGTCCGTTACGCGTGATGAAATGGTCCTTGCGGTCCTCATCCCCAGGGGGAATAGGAACCGGAACGGTCCTCGCCGAAGCGCGAGCGCGAGGCGCTTTTGCTTCTTTGATCGCCGCTACGAGTTCGAGTCGAGCCATTCTGGCACCTACCCTCTCAGAGCGTTGACACCTGTGCCCCCCGCCTCGCGACGGTGAGCGGCCTCAAGAAGAAAGCGGCCCGACGGAAGGCCGTCGTGCCGCTTGGTTCTCCAAGGAGAACGCGCGAAATATAAGAGCGTTGACCCCCGACGCAAGAAATTTGTGACCCCAGCGCCGAGTTTTTTGCCGTCAGCGTGTCGCGGGCGCTGGCCAGCGACTGTCACAAACCGCCCCGGCGGACACTGTTCTGGCCGCATGTGCCGCATCCGGAGCATCCTGCTTGCCAGGTGGGGTTGCCGGACCTACAAGCGCCGCTCCTGAAAATCCAGCGCGAGGGGAACCTGCCATGGCCAGCTTCAAAGAACGTCTGCACAAGGGTTACGCCCAGACGATGGAGCTGAAAGGCAAACCGCTGGCGGACGAAAAAACCCAATATCAGCGCGTCAAAATCTTCGACACGCCCTCCAACGGCCGCGTGATGACACTCGACAACGTGGTTCAGATCACCACGCGCGACGAGGCGGCCTATGCCGAAATGCTGACACATTTGCCGATGCTGGAGCACGGCAAGGTGGAGCGGGTGATGATCGTCGGCGGCGGCGATCTGTCGATCGCCGACGAGGCTCTCAAGCACAAGAAGGTCAAAGAGGTCGTTCTTGTGGATATCGACGGCCGGGTGGTCGAACTTTGCCGCAAGTATTTCTCCGAGGTTAACGCCAAGGCCTTTCGTGACCGCCGACTCACCGTCGAGATCGCCGATGCCTTCGAATATCTGGCCCGGCCGGAGGCGCGCGGCCGCTTCGACCTCATCATCGGCGACCGACCGGACCCGATCGGACCCGGCAAGGCGCTGTTCGGTGAAACCTTCTACGACCGGATCAAACGCGCATTGAGGCCCGGTGGTTTCGCCACGTTCCAGACCGGTGTGCCTTTCTATCAACCCTGGGAGATCACCGAGGCGCTCAAAGACCTCCAAGCCTTCTTCCCGCGTTCGGGCCTTTACCTGACGGTGGTGCCGACCTACATCGGCGGTTTCATGGCACTCTCCTGGGCCGGCAAAGGCGCCAGGCTCGGAACACCGGCCGGCATCCGGCGGGCAGCGGCTGCCTACAAGCGGCTCAAGCTGAAGACCGACTATTACAACCCGGCCGTCCACGCCGCCGCCTTCGCCCTGCCCGAATGGATCGGCCGATTGGTGCCTTAAGCGGGCGAATATCGACGGCATCGACAGATCATCGGCGAACTCTCAAGCCGGGGCCCTAAGCCGGTCGGCACGGCATGGGCTCTCCTTGGC
>JBJKRM010000078.1:0-4767 GCA_046704685.1 Rhizomicrobium sp. | reverse complement strand
CGTCAAAGTGGTGCGGTCCATCGCCAGCACGTCGGCCACCTGGCTGATGGTCGGCGGCGCCGGCCGGTTGAGGCTCATCAACAGCGAGAACTGACCGCTGGTCATCTCCAGCGGCCGCAGCGCCTCGTCGAAACGCCGCGCCAGAGCCCGCGCCGCGCGCTGCACATGCAGGCACAGGCAGGTGTCGTGCACCAGGATGGTCGTTTCGTAAGGAATCGTTTTCGCGTTTGACATGCGACCAGATATGTTGATATCAACTAAAAAAGCAAGAACGCAATGCTGCGACAGATTAACGGGAGCAAGTGATGCACGCCACGCCTTACCTCTTTTTCCACGGCAACTGCGCCGAAGCCCTGCGCTATTACGAAAAGGTGCTGGGCGCCCGCGTGATGATGAGCATGACCTATGGTGCATCGCCGGCCGCGGGCCATATGCCAAAGGAAATACACGACAAGATCATCCACGCCAGCATGATGGTCGGCAACAGCCTGATCATGGCTTCCGACGACGGCACGCCGGACGGGGCGGCGGGAAAACCCGGCGGCTATTCGCTGACGCTCAGCGTGGAGACGCCGGAAACGGCGGAGAAGGTGTTCAACGCCTTGGCCGAGGGCGGCACCGTGAGCATGAAGATGGACAAGACCTTCTTCGCCGAGCGTTTCGGATCGGTGCATGACCGTTTCGGCATACGCTGGATGGTGATCTGCGAGAAGCCGCTGTGAGCCGCATCGCGTCCGTTTTGGCGGGCGCCATCGTGGCGCTCGCGCTCACCGCGGCAAGCTGGACCAGCCCCGGCCTGCCGCCGCCTGCTGCCCAAACGAGGTGATCCCATGCCCGATATCACGCCCTTCTTTTGGTTCGACACCGAGGCCGAAGCGGCCGCCGCGTTCTACGTCTCCGTCTTCCCCAACGCGCGCATCCTCGGCGTCTCGCATTACAGCGAAGCCGGGCCGCGGCCGGCGGGCTCGGTGATGACCGTGCAGTTCGAGCTCGACGGCAAGCGCTTTGTCGCTCTCAATGGCGGCCCGCAAACCAAGATCAACGGCGGAGTTTCCTTCGTGATCGGCTGCAAGACGCAGGACGAAATCGACCACTATTGGGACAAGCTCACCGCCGACGGCGGCCAGGAGATCCAGTGCGGCTGGCTCACCGACAAGTTCGGCGTCACCTGGCAGGTGGTGCCCACCCATATCGGCGAGCTGTTCGGCGATCCCCGCAAGTCGGCCGCCGTGGCCCGCGCCATGTTCCCGATGAAGAAGCTCGACATCGCCGCGCTGCAGAAGGCTTTCGACGAAGGCTGAGGCCTGCCACACAAAACAAGAGGGGAAGGGAACCCAGGACCAGCCGGCAAGACGCGCTCTGCGGCTCAGCCCGCCTAAAAAAGAAGGCGGACCTTGCGGTCCGCCCCGAAGGTTTCTGACAGCCCTTATTTTCCGAGATCGATCACCGCCCGGCGGTTCTGCGGCTCGCGCACGCCCGATCCGGTGGACACCAACGGGTCGTGGAAGCCCTTGCCTTCGACGGCAATCGTCGAGCCGTCCAATCCTTCGCGCACCATTTCGTCCTTCACGGCCTGGGCGCGGGCCAGCGACAGCTTCATGTTGTACTTGTCCGACCCCACCGTGTCGGTGTGTCCGGCCACGCTCACCTTGACGAAGCCGCCGGCCTGGGCGGCCTTCACCGCTTGGCTCACGACCTGTTGCGCCGCTTCGGTGAGGTTCGACTTGTTGAAGTCGAAGAACACCACATAGCTCGTCACCGGCGGTGGCGGCGGCGGTGGTGGCGGAGGAGGAGGTGGAGGTGGTGGCGGCGGCGGGGGTGGCGGCGGCGGTGCCGGCTGGTCGAAATACCAGCGCAGTGTCACCATGAAATTATGCGATGGCGCCCGGTCGAAATCGACGCCGTCGAACGACGGCTGCTCGATCGCCATGTAGCGGTAGTCGAACTGCAGATCGGTTTCGTCCGACAGCCTGTAGGTGACCCCGGCAATCCCCTGCCAGGTGAAGCCGCTGCCGTCGGAGTTGTAGCCGCTCTCGTGGAAGGTCAGCCAGGAATAGCCGGCGCCGCCACCGACCGTGAAGTACCAGCGGTCATTGATCGGCACGTCATAGAGCACATTGCCCAACAGGCTGAATTGGCGCACCGCCATGTCGTCCGCCGCGGCGCTGCAGACGCCGCCGCTGCAGGTCGGTGTGCTGCTTACGGCGCTGTAGGAAAGGCTCGGATCGGTGTAGCCGAACTCTCCTTCCAGCCGCCAACCTTGGTTCGGTTTGTCCCAGGCATAGCCGACGGTGGCGGTGGCCCGCCATGTCGGATCGAATTGGGCGTCGTTGCCCTGCAAAAAGCCGGTGGCGACATCCTCTTGCAGGTTCAATCCTGCACCGATGCCGATATACCATCCGGTATCAGCCGCTGGCGCGGACGTCGCCAGCGCGAGCAATGCCGCGCTTGTGAGCGCGAGTGTACGCAAATGCATGAATGCCCCCGTCGTTGACGGCACCGCATCGGGTGCCGGTTATGGACTGTGCGGAATGGTAGGTGCAGTGGCTTTTGATCGCCACGAGCCGGGCTGCGCGATTGCGATGCGTGTGCGAGAGCCGGCGCGGAATGCGGCCTGCAAGACTTGCCGATTGTGTCGTGTTGCGAGCGGTTTGTCGGCGGATCTGAAAGTCGCGGCAGGGCTTAAGCATCAAACAAGCAGACTGGGCTTGTAACGCATTTGTGATCTGCGTTGCGACGGCCGTGCAAATTCACGGTTGTGCGGCGGCGTGGGATCGTCCTTTCCGCGTTGCGATTCAACGGTTCGCTGAATCGATCCGAAGGGAGCCGTCCTGGCGCGCCGCGTGGCGCGACGGAACCTTGCCGCTGCCGCGTTCAACCTCCTGCATAGATTTGGGAGGCTCGTCATGATAGCGCGCCGTGCCGTGTTTTCTGCCTTCGCCGTTCTGTTGCTGGCTGCAGCGCCGGCTGCCGCACAACCCTGCGGCCCGGGATATGGGCCGGGCTACGGACCTGGCTACGGTTTTCTCACCACCGAACAACACCTGATGCATTTCGCCGACATGCAGCGAGCGACGGCCGCCATGTCGTTCAACGATATGTGGGATTATCGCAATAAGCAGCGCCAGAAGATCTTCGCCATGAGCGCCGCCGAGCGCGAGCGCTATGCCGCCGATCTGGCCAAGCGCTGGCATGCGCTGTCGCCCGCCGAGCAGCAGAAGGTCCGGGATCAATGGGCCGCATGGCGCGCCGATCGTCCGCGCGGCATGGGGCGTGGCATGGGCCGTGGTCGCGGCATGGGCCGCGGCTGGGGCGATTGCGGGTACTAAGCCGTCGCGCCGAGCCGTCATGGCCCGCTGCTGCATGACCATCGCGCCGCGGGCCATGATGGGGCGATAATAATCCGTACACGGTTTATGCGGCCGGCGGGCAAGGCATCGCCGGCGTGATAGGGCCGGCGTGATTGGGCCGGCGTGATAGGGCCTGCGTGATTGGGGGCCTGCGGCGCGGGTTGTTTGGAGGATCGTCCGGGGACAGCCTGCCCGACACCGAATGCGGAGGGGGGCGCCGATGGTTCGGTGCCGTGGGCCTGCTGTCCCCGAAACGCTATCCCATCGGCAGTGCGGGAGGGGCATTCCGCGTTGGGGCATTACGCTGCCGATGGAACTCAGTTCTCGTCCGGTTTCATCGGCAAGCTACAACGCGATGGTTTCGCCAGTCTGACCCTTGGCTGAAATCGCCGTAAGCCAAGCACGCCCGGCCAGAAGCCGGAACCGCCGCGCTTGACGGCGCGTTTGCCCCGCAAGGTCGGTGCCGATGGGGTCTCATCCCGGAAAGGACCATCCCCATGATCCATCTTTTCAGAATCAGCGCTGCCGCCGGTCTGCTGGCGGGTGCCGCCGCGCTGGCCGCCGATCCTATGCCGTTGAACCGTCCCATCGCGATCGACGGGGTGCGCGCCGTCTGCACCGGCATCGGCCAGAGTCAGTTGGACGATCCGAGCTGGAACGCCTATCCCGCCAAGGTGGAGGTGGTCGGTCATGACGGCCAGTATCTGGCCGGCGAAACCGTCACCATTGCGGACCACGGCCGCACCGTGCTGGAGGGGCGCTGCGGCGCTCCCCTGCTGTACGCCAAGCTGTCGCCGGGCCGCTATGAGGTGACGGTGCATCGCGACGGCAAGTCCACGTCGGGTCTGCTGGCGGTGCCGCGCCAAGGCCAGGGCAAGGCCATCCTGTGGTTTCCGCGCCAGGGCGGCACGGTCAGCGCTTCGTTCCGGCGTGCGATCGGCGATCAGGGCGCCGGTTCGGCCATGGCGAATCCTTGATGGCGCTCAGGCGCTGGCAGGTGAGACGCCGCGCATCACGGCCACGATGCGCCGCACCGCGGTGAGGAGGATGATCAACACCAGGATGGCGGCGATCGGCCGGGCCAGGGCGGCGGCCGCGGCGCTCAATTTATAGAGCCGGTCGGCGGCGTCCGCGCTGACGCCCTGCACCACGAATGCGCGCAGCAGGTTGCTGGCGAGCAGCCAGCAGATCGCGGCGGTTTTCGCCAGGTCGAGCGCCATGCGCCCCACGATGCGCGGCAGGGTCCAGGTCGGCTGGAACAGATTCGCCGCCGCAAACGCGATCTCGGCCGCGGCGATCGCCACCACGATCTGCCAATAGGGCACCCATTCGGGGCTGACCGTGATATGGCCGTTCAGCGTCTGCTGCACGATCGCATGGCCGTGGCTGATGACGATGCTGGGCGGCAGGCTGTAGG
>JBJKRM010000077.1:0-2763 GCA_046704685.1 Rhizomicrobium sp. | reverse complement strand
AATCAACAGCGCGTAGACGGCAAAATTGGCCACCGCCCCCAGCGAGTTCGTCGCCACGAAGCGCAGCCATTCGCCGAACATGCCGAGATGGCCGATGCTCTTGTGTTCGTGGAAGGTGAAGGTGCGGTTGCCCCACCAGGTGAAGGTCACGGCCGAGGCGAATCCGCACAGCCAGCCGGCATGATTGCCGAGGTGCAGGAGAGTCTTGGCAATCAGAAGCGCGGTCTCGTTGACGATGAAGCCGACTCCGCCGACGGCACCGAAGCGGATGAACTTTAAGGAAGTGAGCCTGGCGATAGCCTGTTTCACGGGCGGCGCAAACCGTGGGGGCCAGGGAAGGATAGATAGTGCAGCCGTTTCTGCTCCCAGCGGCCGCGGGTGACTGTGTCGAGGATCAAACCGGCCGCCAGGGAGAGGAAGGCGATCACCATGGTGCTCGACACCAGGACCGCGGTCGGCAGGCGTGGCACCAATCCGGTCCGGAAATAGTCGATGACAATCGGGATGCCGATGCCGAACGTGAACAGTGCAAAGAACAGGAAGATCAGGCCGTAGAATACCAAAGGCCGCTCACGCCGGGTCAGACCGGCGATGTTGAAGAGAATGCGGACGCCATCTCGGTAGGTCGAGAGCTTTGACGTCGAGCCTTCCGGACGCTCCTTGTAGCGGGTTTCCACCTCGGCCATGGGCACCATCATGCGTACGGCGTGTACGGTGAGTTCGGTCTCGATGCCGAACCCTTCCACCGCCGACGGGAACGACTTGACGAAGCGCCGTGACATGATGCGGTAGCCGGTCAGCATGTCGCGCAGATGCACGCCGAACATCAGGCTGGTGAGGCCGGTGAGCAACCTGTTGCCGAGTACATGGCCGCGCCGATAGGCCGCCGCACCGGTGGCTTCGCGTTTGCCGGAGACGATATCGAGACCTTCCCCGATCAGTTTGGCGATCAACTGGGGTGCGGCCCCGGCGTCATAGGTGTCGTCGCCATCGACCAGGATGTACACGTCGGCCTGGATATCGGCGAACATGCGGCGGACCACATTGCCCTTGCCCTGGCGTGTTTCGCTGCGAACCACGGCGCCGGCTCCGCGCGCCTGATCGATGGTGTTGTCCCTGGAGATGTTGTCGTAGACGTAGACCTCGGCCGTGGGCAATGCGGCGCGGAAATCATGCACCACCTTGGACACCGTGGCTTCCTCGTTATAACAGGGGATCAGAACCGCGAGTTTGGGCTCGGGCTGAGTCACCAGTTTCGGCGCAACAGCGGACACCATCGATAAACCCCGGTCAGATTCGTGGTGAAGATTCTGCACTTCTGCCATTCAATCGCCAATCCGTAGTCCACCACGGCTGCGCTGGCGCGGCCCATATCATAGGCATCGGCAATCAGGAAGAGGGGCCCCTTGTGGGCCGCGACGCGGCGGCGCATCTCGCGCGTCAGGTAGGAACCGTCCTCTGGTTGCATCATCCAGCCATCGATCCGCAGTACCGGAATCTCAGGTGGTAGTTCCGGCACGATGAAACCGAGCGGGGCGTCGCCCGTCATCACGATCATGGTGTGCTTGGGATCGGGAATCTTCGGCAGATCGACGGAGATGTAGGGATCGCCCAGCGGGGCGCCTTCCAGATGGGCGCTGCGGGTGAATAGCAGCGCCAGGAAGAACAACGCGCCGATCCCCACAAGGCGCATTTTGCGCGGCAGAGGGAACAAGCCAATCCCCATGGCGATCATCAGCGGTGCCATCATCTCGATCTGCAGGATGTAGCGGTGGATGGCGAACAGCTTCAGCCAGAACAGGTAGGTGACGGCCGCCCATGCGAACACAATGCGCGTCGCCACCGGATCGACGAGCGGCTCCTTCGAGCGTCGGCCCGCGAACCAGACCCCCAGCGCCGCGATGACGACGACATAGACAAGGCCGATCCGGATGTCGGAATAAGGGATGTCGTCGGCGACCCGGTAGTCGATCGAGAAGCGGATGGGATAGGTGAAGTTGTTCCAGAAGCCGTGCTGCAGGAAGCGCATGTCGCGATAGGGCGAGTCCAGCGCCATCGGGGAATGGAACACGTTGTTGAAATAGGGGAACAGCGGATTGCCGGTGAGATCCTCCATCCGCCACATCCAATAGCCGGCGCAGGCGGCAAAGCCGATCAGTCCGCCGAGGCCGCCGGCGGCTAGCCGGGTGACCAGGTGTTTGCGGCCGCCGCCGACGGCGATCAGGGCGGCGGCAAATCCCATGGTGAAGGGGGCGAGAGGCAGTTTGAGCCCCGCCGCGCATCCGGTGAGGAACCCGGCAATGGCGCACCACTGCCCCACCTTTCTGAGCGGCGCGGTGGTCAACTCGTCGCGCTTGAGGATCAGAATGGCCAGGCCGGAAAGCGTGAAGACGCTGAGCACATTGTCGTAATAGTGCGTGCCGAACAGGGTCAACGTCATGCCGCCGGTCATGCCGAAGAACGACAGTGCGGCGGCGGCGAGCTCGCGGTCTTCCGTCTTCACGCTCGATCGCGCCATCAGATACATCGGAACGATGTTGGCGGCTTGGAACAGTCCCAGCACCGCAATGGCGAACCAGGAGGTGGTGTACCGCGCCAGCAGGTAGAACGGCACGTCCGACAGCGGGTTGTAGTAGCTGCCCTGATGCGCCACCGCGACGTCGATGTTCATGCGGCCGTTGAGCAGCGCGTAGGGTATGTACCAGTGGTAATTGCGGAAGTCCCAGGATGTGTCCTTGCCCAGCCACACCGTGTAGGTGGTCC
>JBJKRM010000076.1:0-6418 GCA_046704685.1 Rhizomicrobium sp. | reverse complement strand
TCGCACGTCTTCGCTGCGCTCGCCGCGCTCGGCCGGGGATGACAAGCGGGGTTGTGGTCGCGAGCATGCGTTGACCCTGCCTACCAGGTGGAGGTGAATGATGTTCGAGAAGATCCTCATCGCCAACCGCGGCGAGATCGCACTTCGCATCCACCGCGCCTGCAAGGAAATGGGCATCGCCACCGT
Organism: Rhizomicrobium sp.; assembly: GCA_046704685.1. Lineage (GTDB taxonomy): Bacteria > Pseudomonadota > Alphaproteobacteria > Micropepsales > Micropepsaceae > Rhizomicrobium. The sequence continues at coordinate 6,232 of JBJKRM010000076.1, read as the reverse complement.
GGCGGTGCACTCCACGGCGGACGCCGACGCCATGCATGTGCGGCTGGCCGACGAGAGCGTCTGCATCGGACCGCCGCCGGGCGCGCAGTCCTACCTCAACATCCCGGCGATCATCGCGGCGGCGGAAATCACCGGCGCCCAGGCGATCCATCCCGGCTACGGCTTCCTGTCGGAAAACGCACGCTTCGCCGAGATCGTCGAAGAGCACAAGATCACCTTCATCGGCCCGACGCCGGAGCACATCCGCCTGATGGGCGACAAGATCGCCGCCAAGCAGGCGGTGAGGGAGGTCGGCATCCCGACCGTTCCCGGCTCCGACGGCGCCGTGGGATCGGACGAAGAGGCCACGAAGATCGCCGAAGGCATCGGCTATCCGGTGTTGATCAAGGCGAGCGCCGGCGGCGGCGGCCGCGGCATGAAGGTGGCGCAGAAGGCCTCCGATCTGAAGCTCGCCCTGACGACTGCCCGCGCGGAGGCCAAGACCGCTTTCGGCAATGACGCGGTCTACATGGAGAAGTATCTGCAAGGACCAAGGCACATCGAAGTGCAGGTGCTGGCGGACAGCCATCGCAGTGTGATTCACCTCGGCGTGCGCGACTGCTCGCTGCAGCGCCGTCACCAGAAGGTGTGGGAGGAAGCCGGCAGCCCTGCCCTCAACGATGCCCAGCGCGACGAGATCGGCGGCGTCGTCACCCGCGCCCTGGAAAAGCTCGGCTATCTCGGCGCCGGCACCATCGAGTTCCTCTACGAGAACGGCCACTTCTATTTCATCGAGATGAACACCCGCCTGCAGGTGGAGCATCCGATCAGCGAGGCGATCACCGGCGTCGACATCGTGCGCGAGCAAATCCGCGTCGCCAGCGGCGCCCCTCTCGCCTACAAGCAGAAGGACATCACCTTCTCGGGCCACGCCATCGAGTGCCGCATCAATGCGGAGAACCCGTTCACCTTCCAGCCGTCGCCGGGACTGATCAAGCAGTTCCATACGCCGGGCGGACTGGGTGCGTTTCGATTCACATATCTACGCCGGCTATCGCATCCCGCCCTATTACGACAGCCTGACCGGCAAGCTGATCGTGCACGGCAAGACGCGCAACGAATGCCTGATGCGGCTGCGCCGGGCGCTCGACGAGCTGGTGGTGGACGGCATCGAGACCACCATCCCGCTGTTCCAGCATCTGGTGCGCGAGCACGATATCCTGAACGGCGACTACAACATCCACTGGCTGGAGCACTACCTCGCCAAGAAGGGGGCGTGATCCACTTCCCTTCACCTCCCCCTTGCGGGGAGGTCGACGCGTGTAGCGCGCCGGGTGGGGGTGTCCTCACCGCCAGAATCCCCCCACCCGAAATTCCTTCGCGCGAGCTTGTGGCTGGCTGCCCCGCGATTTCGAGACGCTCAGAAATTTCAACCTCCCCACAAGGAGGAGGTTGTTTCTTCTTCCATCTGATAAAGCTTTGTTCGACCCCAGAGTGGGCGGCATATCGCATCGTTTCACCTCCGAGGTAAGCGATGCGACCGACAAGCCGATGCGCGATGCCAGCCGGCTGCAATTCCGCCCCCATCGCCTGCAACCGCGCAAGATTGTTCCGCGCCCGAACCACCATCCGGATCTGGATGATGAGGTGCCTGGCACGGCGGACGAGCGCCATCGTCTCCGCCCGTCGGGCCCGGCGGGCGGCGGAGTAGCGGCCGTGCTTGTACGCCCTGCGATTTCCCGGCGGGGCGCCTCTGCGGCGGACCGTTCCTACATCTTGTGCCTGCACTCCTGCCTTCCCCATCGTCCTGTTCCACATTTCCGAAGGGGGGCCCCCCCTCCACTGCCACGGTGCCGGCCAACGCCAGCCCAATGGGGATGTGGGAACAAAGAGGGAACTTTCAAGGGGTATCACTATTTTTGTGATCACGAATTGTGACACGCGAGACGCAGTTGCAGCCGCAACGACGCCTTCCCCAACGGCCTGCCGGCGTGATTGACACTGTTACATCCTGCCCTGAAACTTGCCCCGTTGTGTTGGCGGGGAGAGGGACATGGCTGAAAGTCACGGCGAAGCGACGAAGCTCGAAATCAAACCAGGCTATATCAGCGGCACGTTCCGCTATGTGCCGGTGTTTCTCTATATTCTGATCCTCTATCTGATCGGCAAAGCCGCGATCGCCGATGCGCGCGCGCCGTTGATCACGGTTGGAGTCTATGAGCTGTCCTGGGTCGAGGTGCTCTATCTGGTGGCCTCCATCGCCGCTCTGTTCGAGCAGATGAAGGTGTCGCATCCCGGCATCGACAACACGATGGAAGCGCTCCTGATGCTCGGCATGGGCGTGGTGCAGCTGATCCTCTTCGTGCTGGGCGCCGCCCATGTGAAGGGTTTTGCGGTGTTCCAGAACACCGAGTTTCTAGTGCTGATGGTCATCAGCATTGCCGCCGCGGTGGTGGCGGTGTTGATCAACGCCAGAACGCTCCGGCGCACCATCGGCGTCGGCGACAACTGATTTCTTTCAGGGGATCACGGACCAGGGTTTCGCGGAAACGCGAAGCCTTGGTCCGTTGTGCTGGCGCGGCGATTGCTATTTTGCGCGCCGATGGGCGGATTATTTTTTTGCGCGCCGATGGGCGCGACGAATACGCCAGCGCAGGAACAAGACCGCCACCAGCACGATCAGTCCGATGGCCGCCAGCCGGCCGATACCGGAAAAGAACGTCGCCCAGGCCGCGCCTTCCGTCAGCGACTGGGCGGTGGGAAAAGCCGCCATGATGCGGTCGCCGCTTTGCAGCGCGCCGCCGACCAGCGCCACGATGGCCGCCAGCACAATGAAAGCGAGCAAGAGGCGGTGGCCGCGACGCTGTGCCTTTGGATTCGGGTAGCCGATATCCTCGCCCAGGAAGTCGTCGCCATCCGCATCGCGCGGGGCGGCACGGCGGGATGACCGGGGCGTCGGGCTGATCGGCGCGTTCATGATGTCCTCCGGACAACGCTGCGCCGGATCATGTTAGCACGACAAGGCAGCGAGGGCGGACAAATCGCCCCCCATGACCGAATCGGATTCGGATTCAGCCGCTCGCACCGACCTGCATCGGCTGGTCCCAAGCCTGTTGGATGCTTTCCAGCGTCAGGCGGCTCGGCGGCGCAGGCACCGTCACCGGCATACCGATGGCTGGGCCCGATACCCACTGCACGCCCTTGCCCACCGCCAGTTCCAGCAGGCTCGTGGACGTCATGTTGCCGAGGTATGTGGCCATGCGAAGGCGCCGGCCTGCCTCGCACAAATTGGCGATTTCAGCCTGTTCCGCCTGCCTGCCGTTGAGATCGAAACCGAGCGCCTTCAACCCCACCCCGCCATAGTCAAGCAGAGAGGGATTGCGCGGCGTCACCCGCCCGACCACCGCGCGCCCAAACGGCTGGATGGTCGACACCAACTCGATCAGGCGGTGCTTTGGTATGCCGGCGGTGAGCGTGGCGATCTCGAACACCAGGAAGGGACGCAGATTGCAGTTGAGCTGACGGCAGGTGGAAAGAAGCTCCATGCGGGCCGGCGGCGCCGCGAGCACATCGTAGGGAATCGGAACGAACACCGCGCCCCGCGCCTGCTGCATCAACTGCTTTTCCAGCACCCCGACGACGTCGCCCAATATGGCCTGGGTGTGCTTGAGCTGCTGGCCGACCGATTCATGGGCACCGGGAGCGGTCTCGCTGACACAACGATGGCAAGCGACGGCTTGCCGCTGCGCATCCCAGACCGGCTCGAAGCGATGCCGACCTGCGGGTGAAAGCGCTGTCACCGCAGCAGCCTTTCCCGGCGCCAAATCGTCGAGTCCGGCCTGGTGCGCCAGAGCCTTGAGCTGATCGCACGTCAGCGGCACCAGATCGAGCACGTCATCCGCCGTGGCGACGGCGCGCATAACCCGCAGATGCCCAAGATCGCAGGTGGGGACGACGCTGATATGCAGATCGTGAGCGACACGCAGGCAGCTCGTGAGCGCGTCCTCCATGCGGGAGCCCGGCATCACCACCAGCCAATGGAGCTCGTCAAGCTGCACGAAAACATCGGAGGAACCGAGCTTGAGGCGGAACAGCCGTTCGAGATTGGCAGAGGTCGCGGCACTGATCATATCCCAGCGCGTGCGCACGGTGTTCTTGAGTGCCTCGAGACTGAGAACCACCGCAGCACCGCTGCGGGCCAGCTTGGCCTGTGGAGTCCGCATCGCAATCGCCATCAGAAGCCCTCGCTGCAATGACAGGTTTTGGCGATGACGATCCTACGCACGCTGAAGTGGTGGAACTGTTAAGGAATGCCGCCCAGGAGACGGGCCTTGTTTTGTGCTTCGTTAACTATGCCGGAAAGGCGACGACGCGGTGGTGGCAGACAAGCGGCATAAGGCGCGGCAAAGAGAGACGAGCGCAGCGCTCAGCCTGTGGCGCCGAGACGCGCCGGTTCGTCGGCATTGTGCAGGATGGCATCGAGCGAAAGACGGCCCGGCGGCGCCGGTTCGTCCACGATGCCGCCGATCAGCGGCCCCGAGATCCACTGCACGCCCAATCCGGCGGCATGCTCCAGCGTGCGCGCGAGGACGACCTCGCGCAGATAGGACGTCATGCCGAGACGCCTGCTCACGTCGAAAAGTCGCGTCACCTCGTCTTCGTCGGACGGCGAAGACGTGAGATCGATGCCCAGCGCCTTCAGCCCGGCGCCACCGTAATCCCTGATCGAACGGTTGCTTTGTGCGGTGCGTGCGATCACGGCGCGCGCAACTGGCTGGATGGCGAAGACCATCTCGGCGAGGCGATGCTTGGGGATGCCGGCGCCGAGCGCGGCGATCTCGAAGACCACGAGCGGGCGCAGCTCACATTGCAGTTGCCGGCAGGTGGATAGCAGCTCCATGCGCGACGGCGGCGCCGACAGCACGTCGTAGGGAATGGGGACGAAGATGATGCAACGCTGATCCTGCAACCGATCCACGACACGGGCCATGCCCTTCAGCATCGTCTGCGTCCGCTTCAGTTGCTGGCGCACGCTCTCGTCCGGGCCGGCGGCGGCGTCCGGCAGGCAGCGATAGCCGCCGATGATCTCGCTGTGCGAATCCCACACCGGCTCGAAGCGGCGCCACTCGGCCGCTTCCTCCAGCGGCTCCTGCGCTGCCAGCAGATCGTCGAGACCGGCGCGGCGGGCTGCGGCGTGCAACTGTTCATCGGTGAGCGGCGTGAGATCCAGCATGTCACCGCTTACCGAAGCGGCCGAAGAAACCCTGAGCTGCGCCATGTCGCATGAAGCGACAACACTGACATGCAGCTCGTAAGCGATGCGCAGGCAGCACGCCAGCGCGTCTTCCATGGCCGTGTCGGGCATCACCACAAGCCAGTTGTCATCGCCAAGCCGTGCAAAGCGATCCGACGGTCCGAGCTTGGCGCGGAAAAGGCGTTCGAGGCTTGCAGCCGTCGGCGTGCGGATCGAATCCCAGCGGTCCAGCACCTGCTCCCGGAGCGCCTGAAGCGAGAGAACAACCGCCGTGCCGCTGCGGGCCAGCCATGCTTGCGGTGTTCTCATCGAGTTGCTCATCGGGAAACCCCAACCCAATCGCTGTTTGGCAATACGTACAACTACGATGATGCGCACGCTCACGTAGAAGAACCATTAAACGGCACGCAAGTCGAAGGGGGCCGCGATTTGCTTTTTCTTAACCGCTTCCTGTCGCGGCGTCCGTCGACGCAGAATTCCGTATACAGATTATTACCCGGAATGGACGAATCCTCCGGGCGCAGCACGCTTCTCAGCGGAAACATCGGCCGCAGACGGCCACGGGGTGCGGCGGTTCTTGATGAGAGGAGTTCTCAAAGCATTATAACTTGCATAGCACGTATAGATGCGTTACATTCCCGCTCATGGACATCGCACCCTGGCTTTCCCAGCTTCGCAAAGGCGCTGCCGAACTCGTGGTTCTGGCAATCGTCAGTCGCGGTGAATGCTACGGGCTGCAAATCCTGGAGAGGGCCAACGCGGACGGCGACATCGTCTCGGACGGCACGCTGTATCCGCTGCTCAACCGGCTGGAAAAGGACGGCAAGCTTGCCTCGCGCTGGGTCACAGACCATGCCGCGCACCCGCGCAAGTACTATCGGCTGAGCAAGGATGGCGGCGCCACCTTCGCCGCCATGCTGGAGGCCTGGGTCGCATTTCGCACCGCCATGAGCGGAGTGGTGGAGAAGAAACCATGAGCATGACTGGTCACGATGCCGT
>JBJKRM010000075.1:0-3388 GCA_046704685.1 Rhizomicrobium sp. | reverse complement strand
TCCCCCACTCGCCCGGCTACGCCGGGCACTCCCCCCGTAACCGGGGGGAGAAAGAGTCAGTGCGAGCTTCGCGCGCGCGATCACGCCAGTTCCTTCTGCTTCTTCAGCTTGGCGAGCTTGCGCAGCGCCATGGAGCGCTTGAGACGCGACAGGTGATCGATGAACAGCGTGCCGCCCAGATGATCGATCTCGTGCTGCAGGCAGTCGGCCAGGAAGCCGTCGGCCTCCAGGGTCTGCGGCTGGCCGTTGCGGTCGAGATATTCGGCGCGGATGGCGGTGGGACGCTCGACCTCTTGCCAGATGTCTGGCACCGACAGGCAGCCTTCTTCGTACGTGGCTTTTTCGTCCGAAGCCCAAGTGATCTTCGGGTTGATGAAGACCTGCGGGTCGTTCTTGCCTTCCTTCTGGGCAATGTCGATCACCACCACATTGAGCGCCACGCCGATCTGCACCGCGGCGAGGCCGACGCCTTCGGCCGCGTACATGGTTTCCAGCATGTCGTCGACGAGCTTCTTGATATCGCCGTTTACCTCGGCAACGTCCTTTCCCACCGCCTTCAGGCGGGGATCGGGGGCGGTCAAAATCGTGCGCTTGGCCATGGCTGTCAGATAGGCGGGCGGCGCGGATGGGTCAAGTTTCCCCGCCTGAATCGGTCTAAGCTACGGGCCGCAATGGGAAGATTCGGCAAATGGACCACATTTCCACCACCCTCCAGCTGTTGACGCTGGGCATCGTGATCGTCGGCGCGGCGGCGGCTCTGCTGATCCTGTTCGGCTTCGGGCGGAAGGGGCGGAGCGGCGAGAACGCCGAAAACATCGCCGCCACGGTGCGCACCGAGGCGGATCGCATCCGCAGCGACGCAGCGGAACAGGCGCGCGGCCTGCGCCAGGAGGTGGGCGAGACCATCCGCGGCTTCCAGACGGCGACCGAAGCCAAGCTTGACGCCACCGACCAGCGCTCGGCGGCCTCCTCGCGCGACCTGCGCGACGCCCTCACCGGCAGTTTCAAGGACACCCGCGAACAGCTGACGGCAACGCTCAGCGGCCTCGGCGCGCATCAGAAGGAGCGGCTCGACAGCGTGGTGACGGAGTTGAAGGCGTTGAGCGAGAAGCATGCCCAGGCGCAGGAGATGCTGCGCCAGACCGTGGAAACCCGCCTCGACCTGCTGCGCACCGAGAACGCCGCCAAGCTCGACGAGATGCGCAAGACGGTCGACGAAAAGCTGCAGACCGAGCTGGAGAAGCGGCTGGGCGAGTCGTTCCGCACGGTGAGCGAACAGCTCGACCGGGTGCACAAGGGCCTCGGCGAGATGCAGAATTTGGCGACGGGCGTGGGCGACCTCAAGAAGGTTCTGACCAACGTCAAGACCCGCGGCATCTGGGGCGAGGTGCAGCTCGGCATGCTGCTGGAACAGTTCCTCTCGCCCGACCAGTACATCGCCAACGCCCAGGTCAAACAGGGCAGCGCCGAGCGGGTGGAATACGCCATCCGCTTTGCCAGCCGCGAGGGCGAAGGCGATCTGCTGCTGCCGATCGACGCCAAATTCCCGCAGGAGGATTATCAGCGGCTGATCGAGGCCGCCGAACGTTCCGATGTCGAAGCGGTCGCCGTGGCCGCGGCGGAACTCGAAAAACGCGTAAAGAGCTTTGCCAAGACGATCAGCGACAAATACATCAACCCGCCGGTCACCACCGACTATGCCATCCTGTTCCTGCCCACCGAAGGACTGTTCGCCGAGGTGCTGCGGCGCCCCGGACTGCAGGAGCAGATCCAGCGCGACTGGCGCGTGACCATCGCCGGACCGACCACTCTGACCTCGCTGCTCTCCGCCTTCCAACTCGGCTTCCGCTCGCTCGCCATCCAGAAGCGCTCCAGCGAAGTGTGGCAGATTCTCGGCGCGGTGCGCGCCGAGTTCGCCAAGCATGGCGAAGTGGTCCAGAGACTGAAGAACCAGCTCGATACGGCATCACGGACCATCGAACGCCTTGGCACGCGCACCAATGCGATGAATCGCAAGCTGCGCGATGTCGAGATGCTGCCGGCCGGCAACGCCCAGACCCTGCTGGGACTGACGAACACGGCCGGCGAACCGGATGACGAGGCCGAGAACGACGAGGAATAACCGCAGCCACCAGATGGCGGCATTCGGCCGCGGGCGAAAGCAGGTCTGGTCAACATTCCATTTCAACCGCCGCACTATAGTCGGTGACCGGAGGAGTTGCGGCGATGGCTTATCTGGAGTGGTCGAGCGCGTTCAGCATCGGGGTGCCGGTGTTCGACGAGGAACACAAGAAACTGATCGGCCTGATCAACGCGCTGCACGAAGCGATCACAGCCGGCTGCCAAGCCGCGGCGTTGCACAAGATCGAGAACGATCTCGTCGAATACGCCATCGTGCACTTCCAGCACGAGGAGATGTTCTTCGCCGATTTCATCTATCCCGACGCCGCCAGCCACATCGCCGAACATGCCGAGATGAAGAAGCGCATCTTCGCCTATCGACAGCGAGTGGAAGAAAACCCCAGCCCCGCGCTTTGCCGGGAGATGCTGCAGGTTTTGCGCGAATGGTTCGCCAACCACATCATGGTCGAAGACAAGAAATTCGGCGCCTATCTGCGCGACCGCGGCCACGGCAAAACCAACGATGTTCTGCCGGTGCGGTAAGGAGCAATGTAAACAGCAGCGCCAGCAGACTTGGAGACAGGCGTGAAGAAGAAATCTTATGTCGGCCGGCTGATTTCGCTGAAATACCGGGACCGGAAGACGCCCATCTACGGATTTGTCGTTGACTACAACGACGATTGGACATTGATGAAATACAATCCAGGAGATTACGTCATCGACGGCTATACGATTTTGCGGCACAAGAATCTCGAAGGCAGCCACGTCAGCGCAGAAGAAAGGTTCCGCGAGAAGGTCATCAAGCTGAAGGGTCTCGACCGCGGAAAGCAGCCGCGCGTTCCTTTGAATGATCTGGGTACAATCCTAAAATATCTGACGGACAAATATGGCTTATTCCTGATTTATACGAAGTCCGAAACCGCCTGTTATGTCGGACGGCTGAAGTCCATCGACGAGAAGAAACTCGTTATCGATTACATGGACCCCAAAGGAAAATGGGACGGCGTGATAACGTTCAAGCCAGATGCCATCCGGGTGATCGAATTCTATACGGATTATCTCAATTCTCTGAAACTCGTCGCCGGACACAAGAAGCGGTAGCCCCGAATATCATGAGGTTGCATCTGCCGTCGAAAAATCTGGAGCGGGTTGCAGTACAGCGACCGCCGCGCCTTGAAGGCGGCCGACAGCGTGCCTTCGTCGAGGTAATCGAGTTCGCCGCCCACCGGAACGCCATGGGCCAGACGCGTGACCTTCACGCCGGAGG
>JBJKRM010000074.1:0-4609 GCA_046704685.1 Rhizomicrobium sp. | reverse complement strand
CATCGGGCTTGACCGCGTCTTCGACGAACCGGGACGGCGTGTTGGCGGTCCGGCTGAGGAACTCGAAGCGGCTCTGCAAGGTCTCAAGCAGCGCATTGTCCTGGTCGCGCTTGACCAGAGCGTGCGGCCCGCAGACCTCGATGCATTCCAGGCAGCCCGAGCACTTCCACGGATAGATCGTCGCCGAGAACAGGCCGCCACAGCCCGGAAAGGCCTTCTCCGCCGCATCGAAGAACGGACGGGTCTTGGCCACCGGGAAGATGGAGAGCGCCGCGGCAAGCTTGCCGAGGTTCTTCTTCAGCGTGGCGTTGTCGCCCGCAACGGCTTCCGCCACCGAAGCGACGACCTCGCCCAGCGCCGGAGATTCCTTGGTGCCCCGATAGGCCTCGCGGACCGCATCCGACAGGGCCGGCGCCGATTCCTTCAGAGCTTCGATCTGCGCCGGGGCGAGGTCGAGCTGACGGATGGTGACGTTCAAGAGATCGCGGATCTCGTGGACCGTGTTGGGGATCGCGGCGTCCGGGCAGACCAGGGTGCATTCCATGCAGCCGGTGCAGAGTTCAGGCTTGAACTCCGGCACCTGACGGCGGAACAGGCCCTTGTCCTTGTTGGCAGCGCTGCCGGAGGGCATGAACAGGCCGGTGCCGGGCATCACCGGGGCCTCGGCGATCGTGCCTTCCTTAAAGGGCTGGGCGACGATGTCGTTGAAGTACTCGGCATCGCCGAAGTTGGACGAGGAGTCCGGACGGGCGAGGCGGCACATCGCAGCCGAGACGGCGTTGGTCAGCGCGCCGGTCTTGGGCGGGTTCTTGTCGGCGGCGACGAAGTCCTTCGTCGTATAGTCGACCTTCTGGGTGGCCTCGAAGGCTTCCTTGATGACGGTGAGGTTGCCTTCCACGACCGCCGCGCCCTTGGCGCCGAACTTCTTGGTCAGGTCCTTGCGGATCTTGTCCAGCATGGCGTCCTGGGAAGCGCCGGCCTTGACGCGATCGACATGGCCGCAGATGGCGCCGATGAAGGCGATGCCCATCATGCGGGTTTCGAGTTCCGGCGTCGGGGCGTGCGGCTTGGCGACCTTGAAGCCGTCGATGATGAAGAACTTCACCTTCTTGTCGCGGATCGTCTTGCGGGCGGCCAGCGGCAGTTCCTGCCAGACCTCGATCGGCGACAGGTTGGACTGCATGATGAAGGTGCCGCCTTCCACGATGCCGCGCAGCGGATTGGTGTGCGCGAACACCTTGTGGTCGGGCGAGACGACGATTTCGACGTCCTCGATCTCGGCGTTCGACTGCAGCACCGGCTCCGGCGACAGCGTGTTGTAGTAGTTGGTCGGGGCACCGGACTTTTCCGAGCCGTATTTCGGCGCGGCCTTGGAGTGCAGGTTGAGGACGTTCGCCAGGATGTCCGTCAACAGCTTGCCGGTGGCCATCGTGCCGTAGCCGCCCACCGAGTGGAAGCGGATGCGGAAGGCGTCCTTGGGCAACAGCGTCGGGTTGGCCTCGGTCTCGAGCGCCATCAATTCGGTCTCGGGATAGGCGACCTTCAGCTTGGCCTGGACTTCGGCCATGCGGCCGGTCGGGTTCTTGGAGAAGAACTGCGAGCCCAGATAGACCAGCGGTGCGTTCTTGGTTTCCATGTTCTTGAACGCGGCGATGATGTGGCGCGGCTGCAGGTCATGGGCGCCCAGGCCGAAGATGCCGGTGGTGACCTTCGGCATTTCCTTCATCGCCGGGATGCCGGGATGGCGTTCGCTGCCGACATTCTCATGCGCCTTGAACAGCGTCTGGGTGACGGAGTTGGTGATGGCCAGCACGTCGCAGCGCTCCAGCACGGTGACGGCCTTCTTGCCCTTCAGGGCGGCGGCGACTTCGGCTTCCGGGAACGGCTGCAGCAGCTTGATCGAGATGACGCCAACCTTCTTGCCCTTGCTGCGCAGATGGTTGACGACCGCGAGCACGTCATCGGTGACGGAGCCCAGGCCGATCATCACGGTCTCGGCGTCTTCGCAGTGATACGTCTTGATCGGTCCATATTCACGGCCGGTGAGCTTGGAGTACTCGTCCATGGCCTCGCGCACGAACTTCGGCACGTCGCGCACGAAGTGGGTGCGGTGGTCGGCGGAGCCGGCCTGGAAGTCGGGCTGGTTCTGCACCGCGCCGGTCAGGCCTGGATTGTGGGCGTCGACGAGAGCAGGAACGCGCTGGCGGGTGCCCTTCTGATAGGCATTGACCCATTGGCGCTTCCACTGGCCACGCAATTCTTCGGGCAGGAAGTCCACCGTCTTGGCGACGAGCTTGCCTTCATTGTCCGTCTCGACGGCGTCGGCGTTCTTGTCGAGGTATTCGACCAGCTTCTTGTGGTCGCTGGGATCCAGATCGTCGGCGTGTTTGGCGATGTAGGCCTTGAGCTGATAGACGCGGCCTTTGGCGCCGAACAGGATTTCCTGGGCTACGGTCGGGCAGGGGATGCGGTCGGTGGGGTCGCCCAGAAATGCCTTGAGCATTTCCTTCTCGGGCATCAGCGTTTCGCTGAGCATGTGGGAGGTGGTGAAGCCGTCCATCGCATTGGCGACGGGGATCAGGCTCATGGCGCTGATCTTGTAGGAGATCGCCGCCAGATCGGCCGCTTCCTGCGGGTTCGATCCGAACAGGATGGTGTAGCCCGACGACAGAAGCGCGTAGACGTCGTCATGGCCGGCCATCACGTTGAGGGAGTGCTTGGAGACCACGCGGGCCGCGATCTGAAGCACAAAACCGCCGGCGCGGTGGCCGACGGTCACATAGTGCGATTCCAATCCGTAGAGGATGCCTTGGCTCGACGAGGCGTTTGAGATGTACTTGCCGCCCGTCAGCGTGGCGCCGAAGGCGCCGGATTGGGCCGAGTGCTCGCCTTCCGGTTCGAAGAAGAACGGGTGCCGGCCCCAGACGTTGACGCCGCCTTGGGCTCGGAACGCCTCGTAGATTTCCGAAATTTCCGTAGACGGAGTGATCGGGTAACCGATGACGCCACCGCATACGTTGCCCATTACTTCGGCTACGGCGCCATTGCCGTGAATCACTGTAGGAATCCCAGGATATTTTGCGTTCATTTTCTCCGCCCGTTCATTGTTCCGACCGTTTTACCGTCATGGAAAACAGGTTGCTTTGCTCTGCCGCGCGTGTTGATGCGCAATCGCATTTGCGTCTCGCACCTAGCACCGTGGAAGCGCCCCAGAACATGATTAGAATCAAGATTCCGACAGAGGCACCGGTGCTTTTTTTGCGCGGTCAGCAGACGCGCATAAACCTGTCCGAGCTATTCGCAATGCTACGTATTCACGCAGCGGTGAGGCGTGTGAGCGCACCACTTTTTTGTGCCGGATACCTGACGGCTGTCATGGCAGACGCGTGACGGTCAAAATCCGGCCGGTGTTTTGGAATCGCTCTGTTTGTGGCGCGAACCGATTGTTTTTGCGGTGTATTCGCAACGCCATCCAGGGTTGCGCAAATCATGAGCAGCACGAAGCGGAACGGCGGTGCCAGCGTTTGCTGACACCGCCGTTTTACAGCCGCCCGAATGATGAAGGAGAGGTTACGCTTGGGGAGCAGATTTCAGAGGAACACAGGGACTAATTTGAACATTGGGAGTCTGGCGGCTGTCGGTCGGCGGCGCAACGCGATACGCGGCTGCAATCACCAGGTCTTCGCGTTCACGCCAAAGGGTCAGGCCACGTTCGCGGGCCAAGGCGCTGCGCCGGGCGCTCGTTGCGCGATTCGCGGCCCGCTGTCTCGGAACGCCTTCACGGAAGATCACTCTGATCAATGTACCCATAGGAGTTCACGAACGTTTTGTTTTGCATGTCGATCAAATGACAATGCGGTTAGATACGCTATGCGGATTGGTACTTATTCCGTGGGGTTATCCGCGTTCAAACGGATGCGCGTTGTGTCGCAGGGTGTTGCTTTGTGTCAATTCCAGGGCAACACCGCGTCGCCGTTGCATCTGGAAAGCGGCACAAGAAAACAACGATGACAGAAGCTTTTTTCCGGCTGGCTCGCTTTTGTGAAAGGGCTCGCCGCGCGGGCCGGTTAACAGTGCCACGATGCTGTCGGTGCGCGATGGCAGCAAAAGCGGACCAGCGAGGAGCCGGTCCAAAAGGTAAATCGCCGGGGCACCTCGGCACGGCCGTGCGCTGGTGGCAAACGATTGCGCGGCCCTGACGTTTTCCGGCTGCGGTTGGCATGACAGCCGCCGATGCCCGCTCCATTCCGTTAGGGGAATTCGGAGATGCTTTGGATTGAGGCCCTGCGGCACCCGGCAAGGCTGGGTTACTTTCCCGGAATTTAGCCGGTTTCCGGCTTCAACATCGCCCGGTTGCGCTTTAGGTTGCGTCCACTCGGACAAAAGGACATTCCATGATCACATGCCTGTTGGGCCGCGCGAGGGTCATTTTTGCGGCATTCGTCCTCTCCCTGGCCGTATCGGGCCTCACAGGCGTGCCCGCCTGGGCCAAAGCCCCGCCCGCGACACACCGCGTCCCGACAGCCGCCCACGGCGAGTCCGTTCTGCGCGCCACCTTGGCAAACGGTATGCGAGTGATAATTGTTCGCAATACCCTGGCACCGGTCGT
>JBJKRM010000073.1:0-3798 GCA_046704685.1 Rhizomicrobium sp. | reverse complement strand
GAATTGCGAAGGCACTCGCCCGGTACCAACTCCTCTACGACGAAATTGTTGCGCCACCTGGATCCCCTTCCCCTCGCCTCGCTTGCGCTCGGCTCGGCCGGGGATGACAAGTTTTTTCATACCGTCTGGTTCAGCTTGCGGATCACCCGGGCCGGATTGCCGACCGCCAGCGCATCCGCCGGGATGTCAGACACCACCACCGCGCCGGCGCCGATCACGCTGCGGTCGCCGATGGTCACTCCAGGGCAGATGGTGGCGTTGCCGCCGATCCAGCACTTCTCGCCGATCACCACCGGGCGGCAGTTCTCCCACTGCATGCGCGGGGCCACCTCCACCGGATGCTCGGCGGTGTAGATGTGGACTCCCGGAGCGATCAGGGTATGGGCGCCGATGGTGATGGTGCCACCGTCGAGGAAGACGCAGCCGAAATTGACAAAAACATGCTCGGCGGCACGGATGTAGACGCCGTAGTCGCAATGGAATGGAGGCTCGAGATAGAGATCCTTGGCCGAATTCGGGCACAGCTCATTGATAATGCTCTGCATCGAGTCGGCGTGGTATTCTGTGACATTGAGGCGATGCAGAATACGCTTCACCTTCTTGCGCACGCCGATCAGCTCGGGGCCATGCGCGTCGTAAGGCTCGCCGGCGAGCATTTTCTCCTGTTCGGTCGTCATCATGGGCCCTTTCGCTCGTGAATCAGGGACAGTTTACGCCATTGCCGAATGCGACTGAGCCGCGACGAATTCGGGGATTGCGCACCCCGAAATTTCCCCCGTGGGTCGCAGAAACGCAATATCGCCGGCCGGCACTGCCTCCCCGGGAATTTCCGCGATCCACGGGTGCGCCATTCACGCTATTGCATCCCGTCCCGGCCAGCGGTTCCATTGGCCAATCACCTGTTGTTGACCGGAATTCCGCGGATTTCATCGCGAAGCAACACCGAAAGTGCTATGGCTTTCGGCGCGAAAAAGGGGCCCCGCCATGCGCTACTCGCTGAATGTGAACGGCCAGGATCACAGCGTCGAGGTCGACGAGGACACACCGCTGCTGTGGGTCCTGCGCGACGCCATGAACCTCAAAGGCACCAAATACGGCTGCGGCATCGGGCTGTGCGGCGCCTGCGCGGTGCACGTCGACGGCCAGCCAGTGCGCTCCTGCCTGACGCCGGTCTCCAGCGTCGGCACCTCCAAGATCGTCACCATCGAAGGCATCGGCGAGACGGCGCTCGGCGCCCGCGTGCAGCAGGCCTGGCTGAAGGTCGACGTCATCCAGTGCGGGTATTGCCAGGCCGGCCAGATCATGTCCGCCACCGCGCTGCTGGCGCGGAACACTTCGCCCAGCGACCAGGACATCATCAACGCCATGGAGGGGCACTTCTGCCGCTGTGGCACCTACAGCCGCATCAAGCAGGCCATCAAGCTGGCAGCAACCGAGAAATCAGCCGTGACAAGCGAAGAGAAGAAGGGAGCCTGAGCCATGTCCGAGCATCTTCCTTCCGAACTGAAGCGCCACCGTCCGGATTTCAAGACCATGATGACCTCGCGCCGCGCCTTCCTGGTGGCAGGGGCCACGGTGAGCGGCGGACTGATCGTCAGCTATTACGCCTTCGGCAAAGGCTCGAAGAAGTTTGCCAAGCAAGGCGCCCTGAACGCCTTCGTCGCCATCGAGCCCGACAACGCCATCACCATCATGGCCAAGAACCCGGAGATCGGGCAGGGCGTCAAGACCATGTTGCCCATGCTGATCGCCGAAGAACTCGATGTCGACTGGAAGCAGATCAAGATCAAGCAGGCCGATTTCGACCCCGAGCTCTACAAGGACCAGTTCGCCGGCGGCAGCATGGCGACGCCCTTGAGCTACACGCCGATGCGCCAGGTCGGCGCGGCGACGCGCTGGATGCTGGTGAAGGCCGCGGCCGCGGCGTGGGACGTCGGCGAGGACGAATGCATCACCGCCTCCGGCATGGTCCGTCACGCCGCATCGGGACGCAGTGCGACGTATGGATCGCTGGCGGCCGCCGCCTCCCGCTTCGATGCGCCGGATCTGCAATCGGTCAAGCTCAAGGATCCCAAGAGCTACAAGATCATCGGCAAACCCATCCCGGGCATCGATAATCCCAAAGTGGTGAAGGGCGAGCCGTTGTTCGGCATCGACGTCACCGTCCCCGGCATGCTGTATGCCGTGTTCCAGAAATGCCCGGTGTTCGGCGGCTCGGTGGCGAGCGCCAATATCGACGACATCAGGAAGCTCCCCGGCATTCGCCACGCCTTCGTGGTGGAGGGTGGATCGAAGCATGTTTTCGAGGCCGAGGGCGGCACCGTGTCGAGCGGCCTCTTGCCGGGCATCGCCATCGTCGCCGACAGCTGGTGGCAGGCCGAGAAGGCGCGCCAGGCGCTCAAGGTGACCTGGAACGAAGGGCCCTACGCCAAGCTGAGCAGCGACGGATTCGACAAGCTGGCCGATGAACTGTCGCGCCAAGCGCCAGCATTCACGCTGCGCCAGGACGGCGATGTCGACGCGGCGCTGAAGAACGCGGCCAAGGCGATCGAAGCGAAATATGTATATCCGTTCGTCGCCCATGCCACGATGGAGCCGCAGAACTGCACGGCGCATGTGGCTTACGGCAAGGCCGAATTCTGGGCGCCGACCCAGCTTCCTGCCGCCGGCCGGGGACTGGTGGCCAAAACGCTCGGCCTCAAGCCGGAGAACATCACCGTCCACATGATCCGATGCGGTGGCGGGTTCGGCCGCAGGCTGATGAACGACTATATGGTGGAAGCGGGCTGGATTTCGAAGGCGGTCCGTGCGCCGGTGAAGCTGGTGTGGAGCCGCGAAGACGACATGCAGCACGACTTCTACCGTCCCGGCGGCTGGCATTACCTGAAAGGCGGTGTCGACAAGAACGGCAAGATCAGCGCCTGGAAGCACCACTTCGTCAGCTTCGGCAAAGGCAAGGAGTTCGCCAGCACGGCCGGCATGTCGCCGAAATCGTTCCCGGCAGGGCGCGTGCCCAACCTCACCTACGCCGCCTCGCTGATCCAGACCGGCGTGCCGATGGGACCGTTGCGCGCCCCCGGCGAGAACGCGCTGGTGTGGATGTTCCAGTCCTTCATCGACGAACTAGCGCATGCCGCAGGCAAGGACCCGCTGCAGTTCCGCATCGATCTGCTGGGCAAGAACGAGATGCTGCCCGGCGGCGGACCGGGGTTAAGCACCGGCCGCTGCGCCGGCGTTCTGAAGAAGGTGCGTGAGATGTCGGGCTGGGGCAAGCGCACTCTGCCCAAGCGCACCGGCCTGGGCGTCGCGTTCGCCTACTGCCATCTCGGCTATGCGGCGGAAGTGGTGGAGGCGGCAGTGGCCAAGGACGGCGCCATCAAGATCAACCACGTCTGGGCCGCGGTGGACGTGGGACGCCAGATCGTTAATCCCAGCGGCGCCGACAACCAGGCGCATGGCGCGATGATCCTGGGCCTGTCGCACGCCTTGAATGAGAAAATCACGTTTGCCAACGGACGCACCGAGCAGAGCAACTTCACCGGCTTCCAGCCGCTGCGGATGTCGCAACTGCCGCCGATCACGGTGGAGTTCGTGTTGACCGACAATTCGCCGACCGGACTGGGAGAGCCGCCGATGCCGCCGGTGATCCCGGCGCTGACCAATGCGATCTTCGCAGCGACCGGCAAGCGCGTGCGCCGGCTGCCGATCGAGACAGCGGCGCTGGCGATCTAGGGTCTGGACTCAATTGACCCACCATTTGAGGGCCGCGACGAGGCATACGGCGGAGAAGAAGGTGTC
>JBJKRM010000072.1:0-3315 GCA_046704685.1 Rhizomicrobium sp. | reverse complement strand
GTACTGATAGGCCTGCACGCGCGCCGCGATGGCGCGATGCTTCGACACCGCCTGCACCACGGGAACGGCCTTCGCCGGTGCGCCGTCTCCCAGCAACAGCGGCAATGCGGGGAATTGGCCGACCGCGGCGGTCGTGATCACGCGCCCTTTTTTCTCGACCACGACCAGAACGCCCTTCGGCGTCTGCCAACGGGCATAAGGCACGCGTTCGACGATCTTGACGTTGATGTCGTCCGGATAGCGGCGCTTCACATCGGCATCCGCCACCCAAGGCAACTGCAACAGGCGGGCCCGCGCCGCGCGCAGGTCGAGGTCGAAGATCGGCTGGCCGGCATGGAAGCCCAGCGCCGCCATGATCGCCGCCGGCTTGGTGCGGCCATTGCCCGACAGATGCACCTGGGAGACCACAAAACCGGCATGGGAGACGATCGCGCCGGCGGCCGCATCGGTGCTCTTCATGGTGCGGTCGATGAAACCGCCCGCCGCCACCACGGCCACGCCGGTGAGGATCACCAATCCGCCGGTGAGCAGCAGCATCGGCCGCTGCCACCAGCCGGCCAGGACACCACCGATCTTGGAGAACAGACCCTGCGATCCCTTGGCGCGGCGGCTCTGCTGCACCGGTCCGCGCGTGATGCCGCGCGCCGGGCTGCGGCCCGTCTTGCCTCTGGTTCTCGGCGCCTGCCGCGGTTGGGTCACCTGTCGCACGAGGCGTCCTCCACGATCCAGCGGCAGAGTTGACGATAGCTCACGCCTTTGAGGGCGGCCTGTTCGGGAACCAGCGAGGTCGGGGTCATGCCCGGCTGGGTGTTGGTTTCGAGGACGATGAGGCGGTGCTTGCCTGCGGTGTCGTCATAGCGGAAGTCGGTACGCGACACGCCGCGGCAGCCCAAAGCCGCATGGGCGCGCTCGGCCAAGCGCATCGCTTCGTCCGCCACATGCTGCGGAATGGGCGCCGGCAAGGTGTGCTTGGAGCCGCCGGCGGCATATTTCGCCTCGTAATCGTAGAATTCGCGGGCCGTGGTGATCTCGGTGACGGCCAGGGCCGTGGTCCCCATCACGCCGATCGAGAGCTCGCGGCCAGGCACATATTCTTCGACCATCATGAGATCGGAGAGGTCCCACTTGTCGGTGCCGAGCGCCTCGGGCGGACGGTTGTCGCCCTCGCGGATGATGAAGACGCCGACCGACGAGCCCTCGTTGACCGGCTTCACCACATAGGGCGGCTCAAGCAGATGTTCGCGCGCGGCCGCCTTGCGGTCCACGACGATGGATTTGACGATGGGAAGGCCGGCGGCCTGATAGACGTCCTTGGCGCGCTGCTTGTGCATGGCGAGCGCCGACGACAGCACGCCGGAATGGGTGTAGGGGATGCGCAACAGCTCGAGCAGCCCTTGGACGCAACCGTCCTCGCCCCAGCGGCCATGCAGGGCGTTGAACACGACATCCGGCTTTGCGGCCTGCAGCGCAGCGGGAAAATCGCCGGCGCTGGGATCGATCTCGACAACCTCGAACCCTTCTTCGCGCAGGGCAGCTGCGCAGTCATGGCCCGAGGTGAGACTGACCTCGCGTTCCGCCGAACGCCCGCCCATCAAGACCGCAACCTTGGTCATGGCACACCCACCCTTTTGATTTCCCATTCGAGTTCGATACCGAACTTCTCTTTGACTTTCGCCCGCACGTCCTCGCCGAGCGTCTCGATGTCCGCCGCGGTGGCATTGCCGAGATTGATGAGGAAGTTGCAGTGCATCTCCGACACCATGGCATCGCCAACCTTGAGACCGCGGCAGCCGGCTTCCTCGATCAGCTTCCAGGCATGATGCCCGGGCGGGTTCTTGAAGGTGGAGCCGCCGGTCTTGGAGCCGATCGGCTGGCTGGTCTCGCGCCGCGCCAGCAATTCCTCCATGCGCGCCTTGACGGCCGTCGGATCGTCTTGCGTGCCCTCGAACACGGCTTCGACGAAGATGAAATCGGCCGGAACGCCCGACTGGCGATACGCGAAACCCATATCGGCGTGTTTCAGCACGTGTTTGTTGCCATTGCCGTCGATGGCGGTCGCTTCCACGAAGATGTCCTTGATCTCCGAGCCATAGCAGCCCGCATTCATCCGCAGCGCGCCGCCGATGGTTCCCGGCACCCCACGCAGGAACTCGAGACCCGCGATGCCGGCCTCGGCCGCCTTGCGCGCCACGGCGGAATCCAGCGCCGCCGCACCGGCCCGCAGGCGCAAACCGTCGGTCGTGACCTTGCCGAAAGCGGCCGGCAACCGGATCACCACCCCCGCAAGGCCGCCATCGCGCACCAGCAGATTGGATCCCACGCCGATGATGCTGACCGGCATGGCCGCCGGCCGGGCGGCGAGGAAGGTCGCCAGATCATCGGCATCGGCCGGACGGAACAGCACTTCGGCGGCGCCGCCAACGCGGAACCACACCAGATCCTTGAGCACGGCCCCAAACTGGTAGCTGCCCCGGACGGGCGGCAGCGCATCGCACGGACGGGTCATGACTGGCCCTCCCGTTTCTGCAGATTGCCGGCCAGCCTGGCCGCCCAAGCGGTGATCGATCCGGCCCCGAGGCAGACCACGGCGCCGCCCGGCTTGACATGCGGTGCCACGGCAGCGGCCAGATCGGCCTCGCCGTCGATGATCTGCACATGACGGTGGCCGTGCGCCCGCAGCGCTTCGGCGAAGCTGTCGCGGTTGATGCCGTCGATCGGCTGCTCGCCGGCGGCATAGACCGGCGCGATCAGCGCCACATCGGCGTCGTTCAGGCACTTGGCGAATTCGACGAAGGTGTCGCGCAGGCGGGTGTAGCGGTGCGGCTGCACCACGGCGACGATCGGCCCGGCATAGGCTTGGCGGGCCGCCTTGAGCGCCGCTGCGATCTTGAAGGGATTATGGGCGTAGTCGTCGATGATGGCGGTGCCGCGCCATTCGCCGACCTTGGTGAAACGCCGCCCCACACCGCGGAAGGTCTGCAGCGCCTGGCGGATGGTCACTTCCGAGACGCCCAGCTCGCGCGCCACGGCAATCGCCGCCAGCGAGTTCTGCACATTGTGCTCGCCCGGCATGGGAAGATTGAGGCTGTCCAGGCGATGCTCGGTTCCTGCCAGCCGGTCGGTGAACACCACGTCGTAACAGGAGATGCCTTCGGCGAAATACACATTGACGGCGCGAATGTCGGCTTGCGGACTCATGCCATAAGTGATGATGCGACGGTCCGTCACCCGCCCCACCATGTCCTGCACTTCGGGATGGTCGATGCAGAGCACGGCAAAGCCGTAGAACGGCACGTTCTCGACGAAGCGCTGGAA
>JBJKRM010000071.1:0-2834 GCA_046704685.1 Rhizomicrobium sp. | reverse complement strand
TGAAGGAAGCCGACATCAAATCGGCTTTGCCGGGTGTCAGCTCTTCGGACAGCTTCACGATTTCCGTCACCAGCAACGGCACGACGACGGCCGTGCCGATCGATCTCTCCCAGGTTTCCGGTTCGCTGACACTGGACAACATCCTGCAATACGCGAACCAGCAGCTGGCGGCCGCCGGCTTCAAGACGCGCCTTCAGAAGGTGATCACCGCGGGCCAGATCGATCAGCCGGATACCTGCTATTACGGCATCCAGGTCAACAATGCGTCGAACGAAAACATCACGTTGTCGTCATCCCAGGCCACCCCCGCCCTGTACGTTTCGGGTACCACCGGCCTCTCCAGCGCCGCCGTCGACAGCACGACCGGACAAACCACCGCTGCTGACAATCAGGGACGCCTCATCAAGCTGACCAATCTCAGCGATCCGCAGTCCGGCTTCAACGTCAACACCAGTCCTTCAAGCGGCACCACCACCGCGTCGTCCACCGTGGTCGACTCCAACGGCAACGTCTATATGCTGGGCAACGCCACGGGTAATTTCGGCAGCCAGCTCAATGCCGGCAGCCAGGACGTCTATCTCACCAAGTATGATTCCACCGGCGCGGTGTTGTGGACCCGCATGGTGGGCAGCGGCGGAACTGCGTCCGGTGCTTCGCTGGCGCTCAATCCCAGCGGCGGCGTCACCCTGGTCGGCTCCACCACCGCCCAGCTGTCGTCGACCTCGATCGACGACGGCAATCAGGATAGTTTCGTCAGTCAATACGATGCGAATGGCAACCAGTTGTGGACGACGCAGCTGCAGACCCTGAACCAGAATCAGGGTACCTCCGTCAGCGTCGATTCATCGGGCAACGTCTATATCGGCGGCCAGACCACGGGAGCCATTGCCGCGGGCCAGACCAAGATCGGCGGCAGCGACGCCTACGTCACCAAGCTCGATTCGTCTGGCAATATCGTCTACGAGCAGCAGCTCGGCACGACGGGCAACGATACGGTCTCTGCCACCGCAGTCACCTCCAGCGGTGATCTAATGGTGGCTTCCGTTCAGAATGGCGAGGCCATTCTCTCGAAATACGCCGGCGGTGACGCCACCAGCGCTCCGGTATGGCAGATGGATATGGGCGCTATACAGGCCGGCGGCTCCATCACCGGCCTTACCGTCTCCGGCAGCAATGTCTACGTCACCGGCACGACACAGAATACGGCGCTAACGGCGGGCGGTACGGCGACGGTCGCGCAGGCCAGCTCTGGCGGCACCGATGCATTCGTCTTCTCCGCCACCGACAACGGCAGCTCGGCCGCGGCCAATTACGTCAGCTACCTCGGCACTTCCGCCTCGGATACTGGTGGGGGCGTGACGGTGGCACAGGACGGAACGGTGTATGTCACCGGAACCACCTCCGGCACGTTTGCGGGGCAGACGCGCAACGTCGACAACACCACCAACGCCTTCGTCGCCGCGCTGAATACCAATGGAACGACCAATTGGGTGCGCCAGTACGGTGGCGTTGACGGGCAATCCTCGGGAACGGGTATTGCGATCGATCCCACGGGTTCCAGCGTACTCGATGCGCTGGGGCTTCCGACCGGTCAGATCGCGCAATCGCAGTCTTCCGACCTGTTGTCGGGCACCACGTTGCGGCCGGGCGATTCCTTCCAGATGCAGATCGATTCCAACTACGACCGCACCACCACCATCACGATCGATCCGGGCGAAACGCTGCAATCCCTGGTGACCAAGATGAACAGCCAGCTGTGGGGTGCCGGCAAGGCCAGTGTCACCTACACCAGCACCGGCGCGGCGCTGAAGCTCGACGTCAATTCTGGGGTCAACATCACCTTGGTGTCGGGCCCGGATAACCTCGATGCTTTGACGCGGCTGGGTTTGACGCCGGGCCTGTTGTCGGGCGGAACCAGCACGACCTCGTCGAGCACATCGAGCACCAATAGCGCGTCCAGCCAGTCCTTCTCACTTGGTCTCAAAAACAACCTTTCGATCGCCACGGCGACCGATGCGGGCGCGGCGCGCGCTCAGCTGTTGGGCGTCCTGACCGCCATTCAGAAGGCCTATCAAGCCACCAACAATCCGGTCTCCTCGACGTCCACATCGTCGAGCTCGAGCTCCAGCGGCGGCGTCCCGGCCTATATGCAGTCGCAGATGGCGAACTACAGTCTGGCAGCCAGTCTGCTGGATTCGTTCTCTTCCAGCTCTTCCAGCACCTCGAACTCGTCAAGCTCGACCACCAGCCTGATCGGCTGATTGTTTTCCGCAATACGATGTTCGGAGTCGCCTTCGGCGGCGTCACACCACGCCGTTGTAAATCATCGCCACGGATTTGGGCCGGGCGTTCGCTTTCGGCGGGGCATAGGTGACCTTCGTCGCGCGCCGGCGTTCGACTTCGTCGGCCACGGCCTTGATCAGGCCCTCGCTGGCATTGCGCATCCGCCTCAGCAGGCGCTCCTGCAGCGTGAGCGCCGCGCGGAACTTGGCAATCACGCCGGCAAGGCGTTTGCGCTGCTCGGCCGGCGCCCGTGCGGGATCGAACGAAGAGGCTTCGCGGCCATATTGCTCGCTCAGCCGCAAGATTTCCGGATCCAGGCTGCGCATCTCCTGCGGCCGGCCGGCCTTGAGGGCGACGATGTCGGCCTCGATGGCTGCCGTCAGCTTCTCGGCCATGACGATGAGGGCTTCGATCTTCTGGGCGTCCGGGCTCACTGTTTGACCTCTTGGGTTTGTTGCGGCTGCACCTCCTGGTGCTTCAGCAACTCTCTGGTCACGGCGTCGGCGATGCCGATGCCGCCCTGGGCGGCGATCTCCTTGCCGTATTGGTCC
>JBJKRM010000070.1:0-3494 GCA_046704685.1 Rhizomicrobium sp. | reverse complement strand
CACGTTGTCCTCAGGGCCCCTCACGACGGTGATGTCATTGGCGTGGCCGAATTCGACGATGGCATCATCCAGGGCATTGGTGCTGGTGGCGATGGCGATGGCATCGATCAGCTTCGATTTCTGAAGCCGGTGCACGATGTGCCAGAGGAGAGGCTGGCCGGCGACGGGCCTGAGCACCTTGCCGGGCAGTCGCGTCGACCCCATGCGGGCCTGGATGACGGCGATGATGCGCGGCTTCATGCGGCAGGCTCCCAAACGGCACGGACCGACTTGAGCGGACGCATGCCGTCGGATGGATCGGCCCGCCAGTCGCGATCATCGCGTTCGGATGGTTGCGGTTCCTTGAATCCGGTGCCGTCTGCGGCGAAGGATTCGCGGATGCGGGCGATCACCGGTGCGATTTCTTCGGGCAGCCAGCAATGGCCGGTGGCGTATTCCGCGCCGCGGCCGTCGAGATCGAGATGGAATTCCACCACCGCCGCCTGCCAGTGGTGCACGGCCCGCTCGATCACCGCCGGCCGGCGGGTGTGATCGGACCAGCCCACCTTGCAGCCGCTGGCGGTGCGCAGCGAGGCGATGGCCGCCAGATTGGCGTCCTGAACCGGCGTCGGATAGGCCGAGACACAGTGCAGCAGGGTGATGTTGCTGGCACCGGCGTCCTTGAGAACCGTAACGGCCGTCAGGATCTCGTCCATGGTGGCCATGCCGGTGGACAGCACAATCGGCTTGCCGGTGGCGGCGCAGGCTTCCAACAGCTCGCGCACCATCAGCTCGTAGGAAGCGATCTTGTAGAAAGCCACGTAAGGGCGGAGCTGCTCGACCGCTTCGACATAGAAGGGGGTGCAGGAGAACAGTATTTTTCTTTCCGAACAGCGTTCGGCAATCGGTTCCAGATGCTCGAGCGGCAGCTCCCAGGCCTTGCGGGCCCGGTGTTTTTCGCTCTTGGACAGGATTTCGGGGGCAAACAGGTGGTCGATGCGGAAGAGCTGGAATTTCACCGCGTCGCAGCCCGATTCGGCGGCGGCGTCCACGAAGCGCAAGGCTCTGGCGAGCTCCCGGCCGTGGTTGGAGGAGGCCTCCGCAATGAAAACCGGTCCCATGTCCGTTTTCGCTCCTTAACGGTTTCTAAAGCCGGGTTGGCTAAGAGAGGGTTAACAAAGGGGACACCCGATGCCCGAGCCGTCCATTTCCTGGCAAAGCCACGAAGGCCCGCGCCTGGCTCGGGTGACAGAATTCGATGTGATCGACTGCCAAACCTGCGGTTTTCGCCATGCCGTCCCCCTGCCGGGACCGGAGTGTCTCGTAGAAACGTATCGCGAGGCTTACTACAGTAAGGAAAAACCGACATTTCTCACCCGCTCCGGCGAAGACCAGGCTTGGGCGGAACTGGCCCAAAGCGACCGGCTGGAAATCTTCGAGCGGGTGCTGTGGCCGGAGCGCCGGCGCCTCCTCGATATCGGCTGTGGGCCCGGCTTTTTCCTCAAGACCGCCAAGGATCGCGGCTGGCAGGCCAAAGGCATCGAGCCATCCCGGCAGGCCGCCGGCCATGCCCGCGATCTCGGTCTCGACATCACAGAAGGCTTTTTCGGACCGGATACGGCGCCAAGCCTGGGCCGCTTCGATGCGGTGCATCTCAACAATGTGCTGGAGCACCTGCCCGACCCGATTGGTCTGGTCGCCCTGGCGCGCGATCTGCTCGATCCCGGCGGCCTCATCTGCGTCAACGTCCCCAACGACTTCTCGCCCTTCCAGATCGCCGGCCGGAAAGAAGTCGGCGCCGGACCCTGGTGGCTGGTGCCGCCCCACCACCTCAACTATTTCGATTTCGAATCCGCCACGCGCTTCCTGGAAAAGCTGGGCTTTAAGGTGGTCGACCGCACCACCAGCTTCCCCATGGAACTCTTCCTGATGATGGGTGAGGACTACATCGGCAAGGACGAGATCGGGCGGGCCTGTCATGGCCGGCGCAAGCGCTTCGACTTGTCGCTGGAAGCGGCAGGATTGGGTGAAACCCGCCGCGCCTTTTATCGCGCCCTGGCCAATTTGGGGATCGGACGCGAAGCCGTGCTGATCGCGGTCAAGCCGTGAGCGCCCAAGCCTTCTTCATCGTCTCCAGCGGGCGGTCGGGAACGGCCATGCTGCACAAGGCCTTGTCGGCGGTGCCCGAAGTGGAGATGCATCATGAATACATGGTGCAGCTGATCCAGCCTCTGGCGGTGCGCCGCTATATGGGCCTGATCGGAACCGAGGAAACCCGGGCGGTGTTGCGGCAAACCTATGGGGCCGCGCTGCACTACTGCGAAAAGACTTTTTGGGGTGATTCGTCCAACAAATTGTCGTGGTTGATCCCCGATCTCGCCGCGTTGTTCCCGCATGCGAAATTCGTGCATCTGGTGCGGGACGGACGGAAGGTCACGGGCTCCTATTTCAACAAGCTCGGCGACGAATGCTACGACGACCGCTCCACCGCGGTGCTGCGCGCCCATGTGGAGGACAATGCCCCAGTACCGCCGCCGGAAAAGAAATATTGGTGGCCCCTGCCCCGCCGCGATGCTCCCAATGTCAACGACTTCCGAACGTATCGCCAATTCGACCGCATCGCCTGGCACTGGGCCGAGATTAACCGCGTGATCTTGAACGATTTGGTTGCGATACCAGCAGAGCAGAAGCGGTGCGTGAAACTGGAGGAGCTGCGCGAGACGCCGGAGGTGCTGGAAAGCCTGTTCGCCTTCCTCGGACTTTCCTGTTCCGACGCCCTCTTCGCGATGTTCCAGAGGCCGCACAATGTCAACCGGCCGCAGGACCAGCTGCTCAGCGACGACCAGCGCGCCCGCTTCGCGGCCATTGCCGGGCCGATGATGACGCGTCTGGGATACGCCGCCGAAACCGAATACGTAGTGAATTATTAACCAAACGCGGCGGAAGTTGGTTACCAGTCAGCTACTGGACCATTCCCGATGCAGGACTTCTGTGACCTCTGCGGCAGCGACAGGCTGGTTCTGGCCTACGCTCCGGAGCGTTCCTCCCGCGGCATCGCCGTTCATGTCTGCAGTGCTTGCGGCCTGGTGCAGAGCCTGCCGCGCATCGATCACGCCCCGCGGGCGCCGGCCGCCGTTTCCAGCGGCGCCGATTGGGGCAACGTGCGCTACGGCAAGGGTTTTCGCACCGAGATCGCGCTCGACGCGGTCAAACGGCACGCCCCGCAAACCGATTTCACGCTGCTCGATGTCGGCTCCAACCGCGGCCGCTTCGTCGAAGCGCTGAAGGGCGCTTACCCGAAGGCCAAGATCACCGCCGTCGAACCCGACGAGCGCGTCGCTGATTCGGTGAAGGGCAAGGCGGATCTGCACACCTGCCGCATCGAGCAGGTGCATTTCCGCAATGCCAGCTTCGACGTGGTGCATTCCTCGCACACCATCGAGCACCTCGCCCATCCCTTGCGCGTGCTGCGCGACCACCACCGTGTCCTGAAGGACGGCGGCATCCTGGTGCTC
>JBJKRM010000069.1:0-2650 GCA_046704685.1 Rhizomicrobium sp. | reverse complement strand
CAACCGCAGCTTGATCCGCGGGGTAAGCAGGACCAAGCCTCCCGCCGCGATCGATCAGAAGACTTTCTCCCCCGCGTACTATCCCTTTCTGGTCAACGACATCACCGCCGCGCGGAGCTATCTCAATACCCTGAATGACGCCGGCGAGCTTAATGCCTCGAACATCATCGTCATCGGCGCCGGTCAGGGGGCCACGTTGGGCGCTCTGTGGATGGCTAGCGAGTGTCGCAGGCAGCGCGACCCCAACTCCGACAAGCTCTTCCCCGATGTGTTTCCCGCCGTGTGGGGCCCGGCCACTCAGTTCGACCCTCCCGAAGGCAACGACCTGGCCGCTGCCGTCTGGCTGACGATCAGTCCGACGATGGAGAATCGCCTTATCGGCAAGGCCCTTACCTCGGCCCTCGTGGACACCGCCAAGACCGCCAAAATCCCCACGTATTTCCTCTATGGCAATCGCGATCGAAAAGCGGAGGATCTGGCCAATACCCACATCAAGCACATCAACATGGACAACGGCAAGGATCTCGATTTAAAAGGTGTCAAGAAGAAGGCGGTCCCTGTGGGACAGCTGGGCGGCTCGAAGATGCTCGCGGCGCGCTTCCATACGGACGAGTACATCGTCAAATACCTCAATAGCGTCCTTGAGGATCGCGGTGTCCGCGTCAAGAAGGAGCGCGAGGACAAAAAATTCGCCTTTTGCTGGACGATCCCCTGGCCGGAGGCCGCGCGCGCCCGTCACATCCTGGCCAAAGTGCCCGGTGAGCCTGTTACGCGCATCATCGATCCCAGGGTGCTCGGACTCAGTCGCTGAGCCGATGCCCCGTTTAGCCGCGAGGCGCAGCGGAGCGCGTTCGCTCTCGCGTTCCGCTGCGCGTCGCGGCTAAACGGAATCCGTGGTATGTCCGCGCGGATGAAACTGCCGATGGATGGCGCGTAGCCGCTCGCGATCGACGTGCGTGTAAAGCTGCGTGGTGCGGATGTTGGCGTGTCCGAGAAGCTCCTGCACCGTGCGCAGGTCGGCACCGCCGGCCAGCAGATGCGTGGCAAAGCTGTGACGCAACGTGTGGGGACTGACCTTGCCGGTTAGTCCGGCGCGTCGCGCGTACTTCCGCACCAATATCCAGAGCATCTCGCGCGTCAGCCCCTTGCCGCCGCGACTGACGAACACCCAGGTTGCATCCGGTGCCGCCCGCACCAGGCGCGTCCGCAGCCGTTCTAGGTAAGCCCGCAGCGCGTCACTGGCTTGCTTGCCCAGGGGCACGATCCGCTGCTTGCTGCCCTTGCCGAAACACTTGCAAAACGCCGAATCGAGATACTAATCCTCCATTTTGAGACCGGCCACCTCCGACACGCGGCAGCCGGTCGCGTAGAGCGTCTCCAGGATGGCGCGATCGCGGAGGAAGTAGCGATCGATCGGCAGCGGCGCCGCCAGCAGCTTCGTCACGCTTTCGGGGCTGAGGACGTGGGGTATGCGCTCCCACAGCGCCGGCGAGCTGAGCAGATCGACGGTGCTCTCGGTGGTGCGCTCCTCCAGGCGGAGGAAGCGATAAAACATTTTCAGGGCGACGAGATGGCGCGCGACGCTGGGCGGAGCCAACCCTTCGCCGCGGAGGAACTCCAGATAATAGCTCAGCTCGCGCAGACTGGGATGGAGATAAGCCTTCAAGCCGTCGCCGGCGACCCATTGGGAAAAACGATCGAGGTCGCGTCCGTAGGCCAGGAGGGTATTGTCGGCCTGACCGCGCTCGGCGTGCAGGTAATTGCGAAACGCCTGAATGTCCTCGACGAGAGCGGTGTATTGACCGAGACGTTCGGACGGCATTGCTGCGCCTCCTTGCCAGTCAGCAGTTGTCAGTTGTCAGCGATAAGTATACCACAATCCGAATGCGTGTGCTGACGTCTGACAACTGACAACTGACAACTGACAACTGCCATGAAAGCCATCGTCTGCGACCGCTGGGGAGAGCCGGAAGAAGTGCTGCAAGTGCGCGACGTGCCGGAGCCGGTGCCCGGCCGTGGCGAGGTGCGCGTGCGCATGATCGCCAGCCCCATCAATCCCGCCGACCTGTTGATGGTGCGCGGCCAGTATGGCCGGCAGCCGCCTCTGCCGGCGACGCCGGGCTTCGAGGGGGTCGGCGTCGTCGAGGCCGGCTCCGGTCTGCTGGCGCGGCGGGTTATGGGCCGGCGCGTTGCCGTCCTCAACAGCGGCAGCGGCAACTGGAAAGAGCAGGTCGTCATCCCGGCGCGGCAGGCCGTGCCCGTGCCGAAGGAGATCGGCGACGAGCAGGCCGCCACCTTCTTCGTCAATCCCGCTACCGCGCTCATCCTGACGCGCTACGTCTTGCAGGTACCGCCCGGCGCCTGGTTGTTGCAGACCGCGGCCGGCAGCACACTCGGACGCATGGTCATTCGTCTCGGCCAGCATTTCGGCTTTCGCACCTTGAACGTGGTACGCCGCCGCGAACAGGCCGAGGAGCTGCGGCAAGTGGGCGGCACGGCGGCCATCGCCACCAACGACGAATCGCTGACCCAAAGCGTGCAAGCGCTGACCGGCGGTGAAGGCGTTCGCTACGCCATCGACGCGGTCGGGGGAGCCACAGGATCCGAGATCGTCGGCGTCCTGGCTCGCGGCGGCCGGCTCGTGGTGTAC
>JBJKRM010000068.1:0-6606 GCA_046704685.1 Rhizomicrobium sp. | reverse complement strand
CCATGTGCTCGGCACCGAGCTGTCGCTGTCGGACGAGTTCGTCTCCACCAGTGCCGCCCTCAAGGCGCTGGCCGCCAAGGAGGAATACACCTCGCGCCATCAGCTCGACGAGCCTTACCGGCGGGCGCTGGCCACCTGCTATTCGCGGCTGGCCGCCACGCGCAAGGAATTGGTCGGCCGTGGGCCGGCGCTGTCGCCGCGCTGGGAAGCCGCGCCCTATCGCACGCCCGAAGAGTTCACCGCCGATCTCACCACCATTGTGGAGTCCCTGCGCGAGAACGGCGACGACGATCTCGCCGACGGACGCTTGTTGACGCTGCGCGAGGCCGTGGGCGCCTTCGGCTTCCATCTGGCGACCATGGATGTGCGGCAGAACTCGGCGGTGCACGAGCGCGTGGTCGACGAACTGCTGCAGAGCGCCGGCGCGGTGCCGTCCTACACTGCGCTTTCGGAACAAGAGCGCATCGCGCTGTTGCTCAAGGAATTGATGAGCCCGCGGCTGCTGCGCTCGCCCTATCGCCAGTATTCCGACGAGACCATGAGCGAGCTCGAGATCGGCGACAAGGCGGCCGATCTGCGCCGGCGATTCGGCGAAGGCACCATCACCAATTACGTCATCTCACACACCGAAAGTGTTTCCGACTTCCTCGAAACCGCCCTGATCATGAAGGAAGCGGGCCTGCTCGTGCCGGGCGAGCCGCCGCGTGGCGGCTTGCGCATCATTCCGCTGTTCGAGACCATCCGCGATCTGCGCGACAGCGACGATGTCATGCGCGCCTGGCTCGACCTGCCGTTCGTGCGCGCGCTGCTGGAGGGGCAGGGCGACGTCCAGGAAGTGATGATCGGCTATTCCGACTCCAACAAGGACGGTGGCTACCTCACCTCGAACTGGGAAATCCGCACCGCCATCGCCCGGCTCACCTATCTCGGCGCGGCGCGCGGCATCAAGATGCGCTTCTTCCACGGCCGCGGCGGCGCTGTCGGCCGCGGCGGCGGTTCGAGCTTCGACGCCATCCGCGCGCTGCCTTGCAGCGCATCGGCCTCGGGCATCCGCATCACCGAGCAGGGCGAGGTGGTGGCATCGAAATACGGCGATCCGGAAATCGGCCGCCGCAGCCTGGAGACCATCATGGTGGCCTCGCTGCTGTCGGAGCTCAATCACGAGACCGACGCGGCCGATGGCGAATCCTCCATCATGCTCTCGATGATGAGCGAGGCGGCCTTCAAGACCTATCGCGCCCTGGTCTACGATACGGAGGGCTTCGACCGCTTTTTCCGCCAATCGACGCCGCTGCCGGAAATCTCCGATCTCAAGATCGGCAGCCGGCCGGCCTCGCGCACCTCATCGGCCCGCATCGAGGATCTGCGCGCCATCCCCTGGGTGTTCTCCTGGTCGCAGGCGCGCGTCATGCTGCCGGGCTGGTTCGGCTTCGGCAGCGCCGTGCGCGAAACCGGCATCGAGCATCTCAGGCCGCTCTACAGGACCTCGCCATTCTTCCGCGCCACCGTCTCCAACATGGAAATGGTGCTGGCCAAGTCCTCCCTGCCGATCGCCAAGCGCTATTCGGAGCTGGTGGAGGACAAGGACCTGGCGCGCGCCATCTTCGCGCGCATCGAGGAGGAATGGCACCTGACCGTCGAGGCAATCCTGGCGCTTTCCGAGCAGAAGGCATTGCTGGAGCGCAGCCCCAAGCTGCGCAACTCCATCAAGCTGAGGCTGCCCTATATCGATGCGCTCAACCACCTGCAGGTCGACCTGCTTCGCCGCCGCCGTGCCGGCGACGACAGCGAAGCAACCAGTCAGGCCATCCATATGTCAATCAACGGTGTTTCGGCGGGATTGCGCAATAGCGGCTGAACTCGGCATCTGCTGATCGTGAACCGCGTACAAATCGGGTGCGCCCTTTCCCGCAAGCTGTCGTGCAAGATTGAGGATGGCGCGCCGGTGTTTGTGCGACTCGATGGCGGCATAGGCCTCCAGCAGCTCCGCCGCGCCCGGTTCGTTCAGGCTGTTGACGTGCCGCGAGAACGCCGACGGCGATTTCGGCTGGTCCAGATCGCCGATGATCTCCGCCACGCCGCAATGCAGGGCTCTGGCGATATCCACCAGGCGGGAGAAGCTCACACGGTTGGTGCCGTGTTCGTACTTCTGCACCTGCTGGAATGTGATGCCGACTTCCCGCGCCAGCTGTTCCTGGGAAAACCCCATCTCGCGCCGGCGCAAGCGGATGCGCGACCCTAATGCGATATCAAGGGGGTGTGGTGAGCCGGTCTCCGTTTTTTTCAACATTGCTCTGCCTTCTATCCTTCAAATGAAGCACCCCTACTCCATCCACTGTTTTGCCCTTTTTGTTATGGGCACGCTCCTGGCGCACTCAAGAGTTGAGGACAAAACGAAGAGAATTTCATTCGTTTTCGTGTTCTGAGGTTAACTGCCACTTGTTCCACCACTCTAGCGGAATACGCAGAACCCGCAGCCGGCCCCTGCGGTAACCGTCTTTCATCAGCCATACCAAGCTCGCCCGCGCCAGTGCTTGGCCAAGCGGTGTACCGCCACGGAACGCTTGGTTGTGCGAGCGTCCCGATCCGGTGCAGCCGGATGGCCGAGGCGTCGCGTAGTGGCACATCCGGCGGCTGTGAAACTGGCCCGTGCCCTGCACGGAGTGGTCCCGAACACTTGCATTGGGACAGTCCGTGAGCACGCATCAGCAATCCACCACCATCGCATTCGCCGATGCCGACGTCGTGCGCCGCGCCATCGCCGCCTTGCCGTCGGTGATCGATTTCCTGCCGGCCGATGCCGAAGCGCAGTTTGTCCCGATCAATACCAACGAGAACTGGGCGAGCGGGGCGCTCAAGCGGACGCTGGATCTTCTCATCGCCGTTCCGGTCCTGATCCTGCTGGCGCCGCTTTTGGCCGTCGTCGCGCTGGCGATCCGCATCGATTCACGTGGCCCGTCCCTGTTCCGCCAGAACCGCAGCGGCATCTGCGGCCGCACCTTCGAGATCCTGAAATTCCGCACCATGTGTGTGCGGGAGGACGACAATGTCGTGGTTCAAGCCCGCGAAGGCGATCCGCGCGTCACGCGCCTTGGCCGCCTGCTGCGGCGCTATAGCCTCGACGAGCTGCCGCAGCTCATCAATGTGGTGCGCGGCGAGATGAGTCTGGTCGGTCCGCGTCCCCATGCCTGCGCCCACGACGCCTACTATATGCCCCGCATTGCCGATTACCTCCATCGCCATGCCGTGAAACCCGGCATCACCGGCTGGGCGCAGATCAACGGGCACCGCGGTCCCACGCCGACGATCGAAGCCATGTCCCGCCGCGTCGATTTCGATGTCTGGTACGCGCGGCACGCCTCTTTCGCGCTCGATCTCAAGATCCTTCTGCGCACGCCGCTGGAGATCTTCCGTCCCAGGAATGCCTTCTGATGCGCGCGCCAGCCCAAAAACGCTCCCGCATCGAGCGCCGCTCCGGCGTGCGGGTGTACGACCGCATCACCGTCGGCGGCGTCAACACCGCCTGCGTTTCGCGCCATCAGCTCGGCAGCTTGATGGTCGGCGATTGCCTGGCGGCCCGCGGCGGCCGGCGCGCCCCCCGGCTGGTGTTCGCCACCAACGGGCATGCCATCGCCATGGCCGCCCTCGACGCGGAATTCCGCGACACCTTCCATCAGGCCGATCTCATCCATGCCGACGGCGAGCCGGTGGTGTTCGCCTCCAAGCTGCTCACCGGAACCCCGGTGCCCGAGCGCAGCGCCACCACGGATTTCCTGTTCGATGCCGCCAAGGCGGCCCGTGAATCCGGTCTCAAATTCTATCTTCTGGGCTCGACCGAGGAGATCAACGCCCGCGCCGCCGCGACGCTGGAGAAGGAATATCCCGGCATCGCCATCGTCGGCCGCCGCAACGGCTATTTCCGCCGCGATGAGGAAGCCGCTCTCTGCGAGGAGTTCAACGCCTCCGGCGCCGATGTCGTTTGGGTCGGTCTCGGCGTGCCGCTGGAATACGATTTCTGCGTTCGCAACAAGGCGCGTCTCAAGGCCGGCTGGATCGTGACCTGCGGCGGCTGCTTCAATTTCGCGGCCGGCGACTATGTCCGCGCACCCGGCTGGATGCAGAAGAACGGCCTGGAATGGCTGCACCGGCTGTGGCGCGAGCCGCGCCGCCTGTTCTGGCGCTATATGGTAACCAATCCGGTCGCCATCCTCATGCTCTTGTTCCAAACGAGCGGCGCGAGGCTTGCAAGCTGACACTCTCATGTCAGCTTTGGGACAACCGATACTCGTTGAAAGCCGCCTCGGCGCCATTTGGCGCACCGGCTATCGCTATGGACTGTCCACGATTGGGCCAGTGGCCGTCTCCGGCGCCCATTTCGTGGCGTCGCTGCTGTTCTTGAGGATGCTGAAGCCGGCCGATTTCGGCCAGTTCTCCTTCCTGTTGATCGTGGTGCCGTTCTGCCTGTCGGCTGCCGGGGCGCTCCTGGGAGCCCCCGCCGCCATGACCCGCGGCAAGGATCCGGCCACCGCCCGCGCCGAGCTCTTCACCATCAAGAAGGCCAGCCTCCTGGTGGCTCTGGCCGCCGGCGTGGTGGTAACCGGCCTGATGCTGTCGACCGGCGCCAAGCCGCTGACCGCCATGCTGTTTGGCTTCTACGGCGCCGCCTACACCCTGCGCGCCTTCTCCCGCAGCTTCGCCAATGTGCATGGCAACATCGAGAACGTCGCCGCTTCCGATCTGTTCTATGCCATCCTTGTGATCGCAGGGCTTGCGGCCCTGGCAGTGTCCGGCGGCCTGTCGCTGCACAATGCGGCCATCGTCCTGGTGTTCGCCGCCGCCACGGCCTTGATACCCTTCGGTGCCGATTTCGCCTTCGATCTGGTGCGGTCGTTGCGGGCCCCCGTTTTGGCCGGTTACCGGCCGATGTGGCGCGATATCACCCGTTGGTCTCTGTTGGGCGTGGTCCTGACCGAATTGGCCTCCAACGCCCATGCCTATCTCGTCACCTTCATCGCCGGCCCCGAGGCGTTCGGCCTGCTGGCCCTGGGTGCCCTGTTCATGCGGCCGGCCTCCCTGGTGCTGGGGGCGCTGCCGGATATCGACCAGCCGGTGATGACCCGGCGGATGGCCGCCGGAGACCTCAAAGGCGCCTTCCGGGTGGTTAACGAATTTCGAACGGCGGTCGTTGCAGTCTTGGCCGCTACCATCATCCTGGCGATTGTTCTCGTGGTCTGGTTTCCGCATCTGCTGCTGAAGCATTACGCCGTCTCAGACGTCTGGGTCGTGCTCGGCTTCTGGTGCGCCATCACCGCTCTCAGGGCCATTCGCACGCCCGAGGCGGTGTTCGTGATGGCGACCGGCGGCTACGACAAGCTGGTGCCGATCAGCGGCATTTCCAGCGTCGTGGCGCTGAGCGTGACCGCCCTTTTGCTGTTCACGGCCGGCCCGATGCTGTCGCTGGGTGGCGTTCTGGCGGGCGAGGTCGTCATGGTGGTGTTGATGTTCCGGATGACCAATCGCTGGAGGCGCCGGATTGCCTGAAGTCGTCGTTGCCATCCCGACCTATCGCCGCCCCACCGCGCTGGCCCGCCTGCTCGGGGCCCTGGAAAAGCTCGAGACCTCCGCCAAGCTGCTGGTCGTGGTGGCCGACAACGATGCGCAAGAGCATGCCGGGTACGATTTGTGCCGCTCGCTCTGCGGCCATTACCGCTGGCCGCTCGATCCCATCATCGCCGAACAACGTGGCATCGCCCAGGCGCGCAATGCCCTGGTGACGCGCGCCTTGAGCTATCCTTCCGTCTCGCGGGTGGTGATGCTCGATGACGACGAATGGCCGTCGCCGCACTGGCTGGATGCGTTGTTGCGCGTCCAGGCCGAGACCGGCGCCGATGTGGTGGGGGGATCGATCGTCTTCGAAGCCGGCACGGAATGGAGCGACGGCTTCGACGGCGTCAGCTCGATCCGCCGCCCCACCGGTCCGGTGAGCATGTTGGAAGGGGCCGGCAATCTCGTGATCACCCGCGCCTGCCTGGAGCGCGTCGGTGCGCCTTGGTTCGATCCTGCTTTTGGTCTTTCCGGTGGCGAGGACCGTGATTTCTTCGAACGCGTCAAGGCGGGTGGCGGGCGTTTTGCCTGGGCCGATGACGGGCTCGCCTACACTGCGGTTCCCGAGCGGCGCCAGACGCTGCGCTGGGTGCTGCGCCGGGCCTACAGCATCGGTCATGCCGAGATGCGCATCTTCCTCAAATACCGCCCCAAGCCGGTCGAGCGCCTTGCCGAATACGCCAAGATCGCTTCCGCCCTGTTGCTGACCCCGCTGCTCGCGCTCATCCTGGCCGTCAGGCCGAATCGCGCGGCGGACGCTTTGCGCCGGTTCACGCGCAATGCCGGCAAGCTCTCGGCGCTGATGGGGCTGCAACACAATGCGTATGCCCATGGCGAATGAAGCCGTCATACCGGTCGGGGCCGAATCCCGGCGATGGCTCGACGAGAGCGTCTTTCTCGCCTTTCTCGCGCTTGCCTTCATCGGACTGACGCCGTTCTCGCCGCCGCCGACCGAATTGCTCGGCGCTGCCGCCCAGACAGGCTCCGGCGACGTCCTTCGCC
>JBJKRM010000067.1:0-4451 GCA_046704685.1 Rhizomicrobium sp. | reverse complement strand
TCGGGCGAGGCGTTGAGGATCGACGGGCTGTCGGAGGTGCCGGACTGCCGCCCGTCGCCGATGGTGGGCAGGCTTGCAATGCCGCGCTTCAGAAGCGCATCCGGCGGCTGCATGTTGACCACCTCCGCCGACCCCGGCCAGCCGATCGGCCCCGAACTGCGCATCACCAGGATGGAATGCTCGTCGATCTCCAATGCGGGATCGTTGATGCGCTTGTGATAGTCGTCGGAGCCGTCGAACACCACCGCCCTGCCCTCGAAGAGGCCTTCGCGCCCCGGCTCGGAGAGATAGCGGCGGCGGAAATCCTCCGAAATCACGCTCGATTTCATGATGGCGAAATCGAACAGATTGCCCTTCATCACCATGAAGCCGGCACGCTGCTGCAGCGGCTCGCCATAAGGCGTTATCATCTCGCGATCGGTGGACTCGCGGCCCTCGATGTTCTCCGCCACGCTCTTGCCGGTGACCGTCAAGACGGCTCCGTCGATGCGCCCGGCGCCCAGCAGTTCGCAGAGCACGGCGGGAACGCCGCCGGCCCGGAAGAAGCGCTCGCCCAAATATTTGCCGGCCGGCATCATGTTGACGAGCAGCGGAATGTCGTGCGCCGTCATCCAGTCTTCCGGCGTGATCTCCACGCCGGCATGCCGCGCCATGGCGTTGATATGCGGCTGGGCGTTGGTCGAACCACCGATCGCCGCAATCATGGCGATGGCATTGAGAAACGCCTGACGGGTGAGGATTTTCGACGGCGTCAGATCGTCATACGCCATCTCGACGATGCGCTTGCCGGTCTCGTAAGCGATCTGGCCGCGCTCGCGGTAAGGCGCCGGAATGGCGGCGCAGGTCGGCAGCGACAGGCCGAGCGCCTCGGCCACAGCGTTCATGGTGGAGGCCGTGCCCATGGTGTTGCAGTGGCCAAGCGACGGCGCCGTTTGCGCCGCGGCGTTGATGAACTCCTCTTCGCTCATCTCCCCGGCGCCCAGCTTCTTGCGGTTGCGCCAGATGACGGTGCCGGAACCAACCAGCTCGCCGTCGTAATAGCTGTCGAGCATCGGTCCGCCCGACAGCACGATGGCGGGAATGTCGACGGTGGACGCGGCCATGACGGCCGACGGCGTGGTCTTGTCGCAACCGGTGGTCAGCACCACCGCGTCGATCGGATAGCCGTGCAGGATCTCCACAATGCCGAGATAGGCGAGATTGCGGTCAAGGGCGGCCGTGGGCCGGCGGCAGTTCTCGAACAGCGGATGGGTGGGGAACTCCAGCGCCACGCCGCCAGCGTCGCGAACGCCGTCGCGCACCCGCTTGGCGAGTTCCAGATGCACGCGGTTGCAGGGGTTGAGATCGCTGCCGCTCTGGGCGATGCCGATGATGGGGCGTCCCGAACGGAACTCCGCAGGCGTGAAACCCGAGTTCATCCAGCGCTCGAGATAGAGCGCCACCATATCCATGCGTGCCGGGTCGGCGAACCAATCGCGCGAGCGGAAATGCTTCTTCGGCTTGCCCATCTGCCTCTCAGATCCAGGTATAGGACGTCTTCAACAACGTGTAGAACTCGATCGCCGCTGCGCCCTGTTCCCGCGGACCATAGCTCGATTTGCGTGTTCCACCGAATGGGACATGATAGTCAATACCTGCGGTCGGCAGATTGGTCATGGTTACGCCGGCCCTGACGTTGCGGACGAAATGATGGGCGTGCTTGAGGCTGGCGGTGCAGATTCCGGCCGACAGCCCGAATTCGCCGGCATTGGCCACGGCCAGGGCCTCGTCGTAGTCCTTCACTTTCAGCACGCCGGCGACCGGCCCAAAGACCTCCTCACAATTGATTCGCATCTGTTGCTGGGTGTCGGCCAGCAAGGCGGGCGACAGATAATAACCAGGTTTTCCCAATTTGAGCGCTTGTCCGCCGGTTAAAAGACGCCCCCCTTCCTGGGCGGCGATGTCGATGTAGGCGAGCGAGGTTTTCAGCTGGCTCTCGCTGGCAACCGGTCCGATATTGGTGGCAGGGTCGAGGGCGTCGCCGACCTTCAGGGCTTTCAACTTTTCGGCGAATGCCAAGATGAAGCGATCGTAGATGCCTTCCGTGACGATGATGCGGCTGGAGGCGGTGCAGCGCTGACCGCTGGCGAAGAAGGCGCCGTCGAGGGCGCACTGCACGGACCGGTCGAAATCGGCGTCATCCAGAACCACCAGCGGGTTCTTGCCGCCCATCTCGAGCTGCACCCGGGCCTGACGCTCCATGGCAAGCTTGCCGATGCCAAAGCCGACGGCCTGGGAGCCGGTGAAGGAGATCGCCGCCACGCGCTCGTCGCGCACCAGCGCATCGCCAGCCTTGCCGCCGCCGAAGACGAGATTGAAAACGCCCTTGGGGGCGCCCGCTTCCTGAAGGATCTCCGCCATGGCGTGGGCAATGGCGGGCGTCAGCGAAGCCGGCTTCAACACCACGGTATTGCCGAAGGCCAGCGCCGGCGCGCTCTTCCAGGCGGGAATGGCGATGGGAAAATTCCACGGCGAGATCAGACCGACCACGCCCAACGGTTCGCGATAGGTGGCGCATTCGACGCCCGGACGGGTGGAATCGGTGGTGATACCGTTACGGCGCAAGGCTTCGCCGGCGAAGAATTTGAAGATGCGGCCGGCGCGGGCCACTTCGCCGATGCCCTCGGGAAGCGTCTTGCCCTCTTCGCGTGACAACAGACGTCCGAGTTCCGCCTTGCGGGCCAGGATGGCGCTGCCGGCGCGATCGAGCACATCGGAGCGCAGTTCCGGGCTGGCGCCGTGCCAAGCCGGATAAGCGGCCACGGCCGCTGCCACCGCGGCGCCCATCGCCGTGCCGTCATCGTTCGGCGCCCGGGCCACCACATCCCGCGTATCGGATGGGTTGAGGCTCTCGATGCCCGGCTTGCCATCGACCCATTCGCCGTTGATCAGATGCTTGAGGGACAGCGTCTCGCTCATTCCATGCTCCTAATGTGTCAGCAGGCCGCGGCGGGCCAAATTGGCCATCAGATCGCCGATGCCGAAGCTCCATTCCGGCGCGGCATCGCAATGGGCGACTTTGTTCTCGAGAACACCCAGCTTCTCCGTCGAGACGCGTACAATGTCGCCGACATGATGGGTGAAGCCCTTGCCCTTGGCGTCGCGGTCCTCGGTAGGGGCGAACATAGTGCCGAGAAACAGCACGAAGCCGTCGGGATAGCGATGGTGCTTGCCGATGGTCTGGCGCACCAGTTCCAGGGGATCGCGACTGATGAGCGTCATCGAGCTTGAGCCGGTCAGCTTGAAGCCATCCTCTCCCTCCACTTCCAAGCGAACCACCGCCTGCCGCACATCGTCAACCGAGAAGCTGTTGTCGAACAGACGGATGAAGGGGCCCAACGCACAAGAGGCATTGTTGTCCTTGGCCTTGCCGAGCAGCAGGGCACTACGCCCTTCGAAGCAGCGCAGGTTGACGTCGTTGCCCAAGGCGGCGCCCAGGGCGCGGCCGTTGCGGTCACAGACCATCACGATCTCAGGCTCCGGATTGCTCCAGACGGAATCGGAACGCACGCCGACATAATCGCCCGAGCCGACCGTCGAGAGACAAGGGGGCTTGGTGAAGACCTCCGCGTCAGGCCCGACCGCCACTTCGAGATATTGCGACCACAGGCCGTCGGCGATCAGCGCCTCTTTGAGCTTCGCCGCTTCGGGCGAACCCGGCTTGACCGAGCGGATGTCGGCGCCGACCCGGTCGCGCAAGGCAGCGCGGATGGCTTCCGCCTTTCCGGCGTCACCGCGGGCCCGTTCCTCGATGACGCGTTCCACGGCCGAAACCGCGAAGGTTACGCCGGCCGCCTTGATGCATTGCAGATCAATCGGCGACAACAGCCGTGGCAGGCCAGTGCCCTGCCATGCACGCGGGAAAGCAAACGT
Source organism: Rhizomicrobium sp. (assembly GCA_046704685.1). Taxonomy (GTDB): domain Bacteria; phylum Pseudomonadota; class Alphaproteobacteria; order Micropepsales; family Micropepsaceae; genus Rhizomicrobium. The sequence continues at coordinate 539 of JBJKRM010000067.1, read as the reverse complement.
CTCCAAAGGACCAAGATCGTTTCCTTTCGGTGCGCGTCCATCCCATTGGTCGAGAAATTGCGCAGTGGTGGCCGCGATCGCGGACACGTCGTAGACCCGGCCGCCTGTCACCAGAACAGGTGTGGGGCCCTCTTCCGTCAAGAGACGCCCCAAAAGGGCCGCCTCCCGCCAATCATGCGGCAGATACTCGATCATGGGCGATGCTCCTCGCCCGGCAATAAAGCCGATTGGTAGCGCTAACGCAAAGACGCAGCTTACCCACCCCTGGGCGCCGCCGCAGAGGCACGCTTGACCAGGGAATAGGTCACCAAATGATCCACCGGCTTGTGCTCGCCGCCATTCTTCTTGTTGGTGCGGATGGCCCGCACGATGAGATCGACGGCGATCTCGGCCATGGAGGTGATCGGCTGGCGGATGGTGGTCAGCTCAGGCCAGATGTTGGTGGCGATGGAGGTGTCGTCAAAGCCCACCACCGAAAGATCGGTCGGCACGTCCAGGCCCTTGCGATGGGCCACCGAAACGGCCGCGGCGGCCATGTC
>JBJKRM010000066.1:0-4256 GCA_046704685.1 Rhizomicrobium sp. | reverse complement strand
CCCTATGACAAGATCATCGAACACAAGATATTCCGCGAGGCCGACCAGCTCATAGCCAACACGGATGCAATCGCGAGCGTTTGGCGGCAGCGCTATCCAGAGCGCCGGGATTCGATTTCTGTTCTGTGGAACAGCTTCGATCCCAGGGAGCCTATACTGGAGCCCACGCACGCGATCCACCAGCACAGGGTGCTGGCACATATCGGTACGCTGTATGGCGGAAGGCATCCCGGCCATTTGTTGAATTCGCTGCGCAGGATAGGTGTTGGCGCCGATGCAACGCGGGTGAAGCTGATCGGTCCGATCGATGATGCCGTGCTGACGGCACACGGCTCGACCTTCGAGGAGATGCGCCAGGCGGGTCTGCTGGAATATGCGAACTCCCTGGTTCCGCGCGATGAGGCGTTGCGTGAAACTGCTGATGCTGATTGCCTGCTTCTGCTCGATGTCAATGAGCGCAACACGGCCTTTCAGGTGCCTTCCAAGCTGCTCGATTACATCCGCATAGGCAAGCCGATACTGGCGTATACGCCGACGGCGTCGCCGGTCGAGCGGATCCTGGCGCGAAGCGACATTCCTTATGTGACGATTGCGCCAGATGTGTCCGATGCGGTTGCCGACTCCAAGGTGCGTGAGTTTCTTAGCCTGCCGCTCGGTGTGAGCCGCCCTTCATCTTGGTTCTTCGATACCTTCAGCGCCGAGACGCAAGCACGCTCGGTCGCCGAACTGGTGCGCGGCCTGCTTGATCAGGACGGCGTCAGCGCGCGGTCACCGGCAATCATTGCGGACATGAATGCCCACGCGAAGCGCGGTTCGGCTGTTTTGCCCGGCCGGCGCGGCAGGCCAGTCGTGGCGACGCAGAAGCCTCTTCTGGTCACAACCGTCGATGCCGAGGAGGAATTCGACTGGGACGAGCCGCTGTCACGGGATTCCCGAAATGTGCGTTCCATGCAGGAGCAGTATGTGCTGCACCGCGTGTTCGAGCGCTTCGGTGTGGTTCCGATCTATTTTGTGACGCATCCCATCGTGACCCAGCGCGACGGATATGCGTTCCTTGTCGACTGCCTCAAGGATGGGAAGTGCCAGGTAGGGTCCCAGTTGCATCCCTGGGTGACCCCGCCTTTCGAGGAGGTCGTGAATGCCTACAACAGCTTTGCGGGAAATCTTCCGGAGTCATTAGAGCACGCTAAGCTGAAATTGCTGACAGAGGCGATCGCTGAGCTTTTTGGTGTGCGTCCGACGGCCTACCGCGCAGGGCGTTACGGTGTTGGAGCGAACACGGTCAAGGCGCTGCGTGCGCTGGGCTACCGCGTCGACAGCAGTGTCGTCCCGGAGTTCAGTTACCAGCATGCCGGCGGGCCATCCTTTTTCGGCCGCCCGACAAGACCGTACTGGTTGGATGACGAGAAGCGCGTGCTGGAGCTTCCATTGACGTCGTCCTATGTGGGAAGGCTCTCGGGAGACAGATCGCCATGGCGCAATCTGGCGAACGGGTTGTTTGAGAACGATGTGCGCCACACAGTGTCCCGCTCGCTGATGGCGCGATCGGGCTTGATGGAACGCATCCGGCTGACGCCGGAGGGGACAAAAGTCTCGGACGTCAAACGCCTTGTCCGCGCCCTGATGAAGCGCGGCACCTGGATATTCACCTTGTCCTATCACACGCCGTCGCTGGTACCGGGAAACACGCCTTATGTGCGCAGCCAGTCCGATCGGGACCGCTTCATCGAGTGGTTTGAGGAGTTCTACGAGTTCTTCATGGGCGAGTTGGGCGGCGCTCCGGCGACGGTGTCCGAAATCTATGAGTTGGCGAGATCCAGCAAGGATGCTGTGATCATCGGTCCGGCGTCGGCGGCGCTGCCATGACTGTGCGTGTGGACGACTGTGTTCCCAAAGCCGCGGCATCTGCCAGGCGTTCGGACGAGATCGTCATGTTGCCTTCGAACCGGCAGCACGATCTGCTCCGCATGGAAGGGGAGACGTTGAACCGGCTTGGTGTGCCGCAGGCGCTGGAGCGCTGCGGATTTCGGATTTCGTTTCTCGACGTCCATGACAAACCGTGGAATCCGTTTGCCGGACGCGTTTCTCTGTTCAGCAGCATCGATCCTCTGCGCGCGGCAGGCATTCTCTTGAGGCATCGCAAGGCATTCGCCGTTCTCTCCTATTATCAATCAGGTGTGCTTCTGGTCCTGGCGTTGCGCAGATTCGTCGGGTTCAAGCCACTCGTCGCGATCGTGGATATCGGCGACGACGTCGGCTGGCGGATACGGACGCGTATTGTCAAATTCTGCTTGGCCAGGACGGATGCCGTGTTCACCTTTGCCAGCGAGCAGGCGAGTTACCTCAACGAGAAATACGGTACCCACCGTGTGCATTTTCTGGCGCAGCAAGTCGATACGCACTTCTTCTGTCCCGGTCCGCCCGCCGCGGGCGAACATTTGCTGAGTGTTGGTGGAGATATTTCACGCGATTACCCGACGTTGGTGCAGGCAGTGGACGGCCTGGATGTGCCGGTTGTATTGCGAACAAACCTCATCGGGGAAGATCGTGCCCGGTATCCGAACTTGAGGGTGATCACCGCGAGGCAGAGCGATGTGGGCCTGCGTGCGCTTTACCGGGAGGCCAAGATCGTCGTCCTACCACTCAAAAACACGCGCCATCCGGGCGGTATTACGACATTGCTGGAAGCGTTCGCCTGCGGCCGGCCGGTGGTGGTCAGCGATTCCAGCGGTGTAAGGGATTACCTGCGCCACGAGGAGAACTGCCTCGTCGTGCCGTGCGGAAACGTTATGGCTTTGCGTTCTGCCATCGAAAGGCTGCTTTCAGACGCCGCGCTGCGGGAGCGCTTGGCGCAGGGTGCGAGAGCGTATGCCGAGGCTGAACTCTCGCAAGACCATCATGCCCGCAAGCTTGCTTATGCCATCCGGATGCTGCGGATGCGCGGTGTCCGTTCGGCCACAGCGGGGTAGAACGGTCAGGCTGGTGGTGTTGTTCTGGTTGACAGGCCGGCATCCATCTCCCTGTGGGCGCGCCGCTCGGCGGCACGGTGCCAAGCGCCGCTCAGAAACCAACCCACGAGCGGAGTGAGCACCACGGAAACAGCGATCCAGATACCCAGGATCATGAGCCAGGACATTCCATCAAACTCCTTGGGCTCCACCAAGATTGAAGGCCCGGTCCTTGATGTCGATTAGCGGGCTTTTCTCCGATGTCGAATTTCGGTCTGTAAACCTCTCTCGTGCCCATTGCTGTCCCTTGGGCAACGCTCGGATCGTGCCCTGGTACCGACTTCATGCAACTGCACATTTGACAATGTAATCTGACATCTAACGTCATTTTAATAGGGTTTGGAGGTGTGCGACAGTCTGGCGCAACTTCAAAAAAACTTTATTATATTCAACAAAAGATAAGAGTAATTTTAATGTGTGAAGGGCAGTCGTTGAGCCAGCAATGTCATGCCCAAAAGCCCACAATGCCCGTGCGGAACAATTGCAATTACTTCTCAAAATTGGTTCAAACTGTACCGACGACCCAGTCTTGACGAGATACGTCACCCATTTGCGGAGAGGGGAAGCTATGAATTTGCGCCGTTTCAACGACGTCGTCATCGCGCTCTTTCTCTTCCTTGTGTCCCTGCCTGTCCTCCTGTTTTCCTGCCTTGCTCTGTGGCTGGAGTGGCCGGTCTTTCCGGTCACATGCGTTGAACGCGTAACGCAGGATGGAAGCCTTGTGCGGCTCTACCGGTTGCGTACAACGGGACGCGATTCTCGTCCGACGGTGCTCGGCGAATTCCTGCGTAGTATGCATCTCGATTACGTTCCACAGTTGCTTAATGTGCTGAACGGAGATTTGTCGCTGGTTGGAACCAAGACGGTTTCCGAAGAGGGGATCGGCGATAAGAGCCTGCTGGCCCTGCGCGAGCCCTGAACCATCCAATCCGCACCTGCATGATCACTTCGCCGACGCTGCTGCACGTCTTTCCGACATTCGCGGTCGGCGGATCGCAAATGCGTTTTGCGTCTCTCGCCAACCGGTTCGGAGGTCAGTTCAGGCATGTGATTGTGGCGATGGATGGCCGCAAGGAATGTCGCGAACGCTTGCGCTCAGATCTGGATGTGAGCTTTCCCGATGTGGCGCTTCGGCCCAGGGACATGCTGGGAAACCTGTGGCGTTTTCGATCACTGCTGCACACCGTCCGTCCGTCGTGCCTTCTCACCTACAATTGGGGAAGCATCGAATGCGCGATGGCCAATTGG
>JBJKRM010000065.1:0-2753 GCA_046704685.1 Rhizomicrobium sp. | reverse complement strand
GCATCGAGCTGAGCCATCGCGTTGACCGGATCCTCGCTGCGATCGCGCTGGAAGACAAGGCCGGCGAGCGCGTGCGTACCTTCTCCGGCGGCATGAAGCGCCGTCTCAACCTCGGCATCGCGCTGGTGCATGGCCCGCGCCTGCTGCTGCTCGACGAGCCGACCGTCGGCGTCGATCCGCAGTCGCGCAACCACATCTTCGAGGAGGTGCGGCGACTCAACGGCGAGGGCATGACGCTGGTTTACACCAGTCATTACATGGAGGAAGTGCAGGCGCTGTGCGGCCGCATCGGCATCATGGACCACGGCCGGCTCAAGGCCTGCGATACGCTGCCGCGCTTGCTGCAAATCCTGCCGGGCACGATTCGCTTCACGCTCGCGTCGCTGACGCCGGCCCTGCGCGAGCAGCTCAAGAACCTGCCGGGCGCATCGCTGTCGGAAGGCGAGGACGGCCGGCTCGAGCTGGAGTGCGCCGACGTGAAGCGAACGCTCGTGGAGCTGATGCGTCTCCTCCAGCACGCGCAGGTGGAGCTGGTGAGCTTCGACTTCGTGGTGACGAGCCTGTAGCGTGTGGTTCTGCATCTGACGGGACGACAGCTGCGCGATTAGCCGCTTGCGGCTTAGAGCTAAGCCGCAAGCGGCCAAGGGAGCATTTTCATGGGCATCGTCTGGACACTGGTGAAGAAGGAGCTGCGTCTGGTGCTGCGCGACCCGGTGGCGCTCATCCTGCTCTTTGTGCTGCCGCTGTTGTTCATCCTCGTGTTCGGCCTGTTTGTCGGCGAGGGCTTCGGACAAAAGCCGGACTAGCGCCTCCGCATCGCGCTGGTGGATCTCGATCACGGCTCCGGACTCAACAAGGGTGAGCCGTGGTCGCATGTGGTGCGGCGCGACCTGGCCGAGACCGCCAACATCCGCATCGAAATCATCGACAGCCCCGAAGAGGCCGAGCGGCTCATCCTCGAGCACAAGCGCGCCGCCATCCTCGTATTCCAGCCGCAATTCTCCGAGCGGATGAATGCTTGCTCGTTCCTGGCCGACGGACTCAATCCCTTCCATCGCGACGGCGTTTATCTGGACAAAGTGGATGTTCAATTGTGGAAAGACGAGAAGCAGCCGGCGACGGCGGCGGTCATCGAGCAGGTGGTGCAGGTGTCGTTGCTGCGCGTCATTTTGCCGTGGATGATCGGCCGGGCGTTCGAGCGGCTGAGCGATCCGGAGTTCATCCAGCTTCTGGGCGACAAGGTCAATCTTCCGGTACCCAAGCAGTTTCCCTTCAACATGCTCCGCAAGGACAAAATCCGGTTGGGCGAGCTGCTCAAGATGGCATCGAGCGGCAACCCGGATACGGCCCAGATGTACAAGAAGAAGGTCGGCGACGGCGTGCAAGAGGCGCTGGCCGAGCAGTTCAAGAAGTACAATCTGCGCGGCAAGACGTGGGCGTCGCTGACCAAATCGTCGGAGGACGCCCGCGAAGGGGCCGAGGTCAGCAGCTACGAGAACCGCGAGGGCAGCGGGCCGCTGCGCTACGGCGGCGAGCATTACAAATATCTGGTGCCGATGTTCGTGGTCATGTTCGTGTTCTTTCTGGTGCTGATCGCCGGCTGGGTGTTCGTGGCCGAGCGGCGGCAGGGCACGCTGCGGCGCTTGCAAACCGCACCCCTCACGCGCGGACATATTCTCATGGGAAAAATGGTGCCGTGCTTCGCGCTGTCGGTCGGCCAGACGTTGTTTCTGCTGATCGCCAGCCGCTGGCTGTTCGGCGTTCGCTGGGGACCGGACAACAGGCCGCTCGGCGAGCAGCTGGCCTGGCTGTTGCCGGTGGTGCTGTCCACATCGCTGGCGGCGATGGGCCTGGCGCTGCTCATCGCCGCGGTGGCGCGCAGCGAATTGCAGGTGGCGATTTACGGTGGTCTGCTCGTGCTGGTGCTGGCGGTGGTCGGCGGCTGCGTACTGCCGCGCGAGATGATGCCGGAAACCACGCAATTCATCACGCTGTTGACGCCGCAAGGCTGGGCGCTCGATGCCTACCGCGAATTGCTCGGCGGCTCGCAAGACTATCAGCCCAACACGGCGATCATCGTGCGCTCGTGCGGCGTACTGGCCGCGCTTGGCGCGGTCAGTCTTGGATTGGCGACCTGGCTGCTGCGACTGGATTGAACAGCTCCCGCGTTCCGGTTAGCGACGCTTCGCAGAAGCGTTGCCACGGACGCTTCTGGGAAGCGTCGCTAAACACGGAACCGATTACATATCCTCTACTTCTCAAACGAAATGTGATGGCCCGCGACCTTCAGCGGAATGCGATACAGGCTCACATCCACCGTCACATACAGCACCTTGCTTTCCTTGCCGATGCCGAAGCAGCAATTGCTGGGGATGCCCTTGGGCTCCTTGGCCCCAGGCTGTGAGGGCCCAGTGGGAATAAACGCCACTTCCTTGCCGTCCGGATTCAGCACCAGAATGCCCGGACGCTTCAGATTGCGCACGGCCAGATAGACGTTTCCTTTCTCATCGACCGTCATGCCGTCGCAGCCCACATCGGTGCCGAAATCGATCAACACCTTTCCCGATCCCATGACGCGTCCATCGGCGCCCAGGCGGAAGGCGTAAATTTTCATGGCGCCGGGTTTGGGAGCAGGAGCGGAGGGATCGATGCGATCGGTGCCGTTGTTGTGATCGGCGACGTACAGCGTACGCTCGTCGGGGCTGAGGGCGATGCCGTTGGGCTTCTCCAGAGCGTGCGTCACCTCCCTCACC
>JBJKRM010000064.1:0-3506 GCA_046704685.1 Rhizomicrobium sp. | reverse complement strand
TGGCTATCGCTTCCCCTATCCGCGCGTGCAATACGACGAAGAGCAGCCGCTGCCGCGTCCGGCGCAAGAGGAGACCGAAGCGCTGCTCAATGTGCTGATCGGCGAGTGCGCCGCGCTGTTGCGCGATGTGGCCTTCCGCTCGGCCTGTCAGGCGTCCGATGTCGACGACCGCATCCGCTTTCTCTCGGCGGCGGAAAGTCTGGCGCGCACTGCCGCCACGGTGGGCAACACGGTCGGCCGTTTGCGGAACGGCGGGGCGCCGCCGGCGGAGGTCCATCGCCACGAGCTGGTCTACACCCATACGCACACCCCCCTCCCCCCTTCCAGCGGTCAGAGGTGACAATCAATGATCAAGCTCTTGCGTCCGGAGGATGTCTGGCAACCAAAGCTGGGGGCGCCGCTGGGCAACCGCAACGCGCGCAAGCATGGTCTGCGGTCGGGCGCCCTGATCGCCTGGCGCAAGCGCAAAGAGGATTGGCGCCGCCGCGCCAAGGCCGTCCTGGCGGCGGTGGAGGCCGGCCCGAACGAAGGCCGGGCCATCCCGCAAGCGGGAGGGGAAACCAGACCTCTATGGCTGCGGCGCGGCGCTGTGATCCGGCGGGGCGGCGGGTGTCGCAGCCGTTGGGGGCGGTGCGGCGGGCGGCTCCGGCACATCGACGATGGTCACTTTCTTGATGATCACCGGCTTCTTGGGATCATTGTCCGGGAACGGTCCTTTGCCGCCGCCCAGCGGCACTTTGGCGATGGCATCAACAACATCCATGCCCGAAATGACATGGCCGAACACGGCGTAGCCCTGGGTGTTGGGCGGGTCGAGTTGCTTGGGATCCAGCCCGAAGGCATTGTTGTCCGACAGATTGATGAAGAACTCGGCCCGCGCGCTGTTGGGCTTGTCGCCGCGTCCCATGGCGATGGTGCCGCGGGTGTTGGAAAGGCCGGTGGCGGTTTCCAGCGGGATCGGCTTGTGCACCCGCCGCCATTTGCCGTTGGCGCCCAGGCTGCCGGCCTGGATCACGAAACCGGGCACCACGCGGTAGAAGATCACCCCGTTGTAATGCCCTTGCTTGGCGTAGCGGATGAAGTTCTTGACGGTGATCGGCGCCTTGTCGGCGTCCAGCGCGATGACGATGGTTCCCATATTGGTGTCCATCCGCGCTTCCGGGCTGGCGACGGCGGCGGCGGCAAAAAGGCAAGCAGCGGCCATGATCGCAAGGCGCATGACGAATTCCCCTGGCGTTTCTGCCGGTTTTTAGCATGGTGGCGGCAAAATCGCGCCTCCCCGGGGCGTGGTCGTTGCACATTTGTGGCAACGCCCCATTGACGAAAGCCGTCCCAGGGCTTTGATAGGTTAACCCAGCGGGTGTCGTTCATAGGGTGTTCGTCGTGAAAGCCACGCTTCCTAAGCCAGACCAGTATTCCTTCAAGTACCCCAGCGAGGACGAGCCCTATATCCGCCGCCTCGGCAGCGCGCTTTTGCTGCATTGGAGCGAGGTTCCCGAAGAGGTACGGGCCAAGATCCTGGCCGAGGCCGCCGCGGTGTGGGATCGCGAGTACAACATTCCGCAGATCGGCCGGAAGCTGGAAGTCTTCATCAAGCGCCATCAGGCCCGCAAGGTGAACGAGCAGAGCTGAGCGGACGCTCGGGAAGCTGGCGTCTCCGCTTTGTCATTTGCCGTGGCCGTGGAATAGTCGCTGCATCGTTCGATGATGAGTTGACATGAACGAGACTGTCGCCCGCGTTCAACGTTACTACACCCGCCATGAGCACACGGCCGATGCGGTGGTGCATGTGCTCGGCATCCTGTTCGCCATCAATGCCAGCCTGTGGCTGCTGTGGCATGTCACGGGCCTGTCGGTGCTGGTCAGTGTTTCGGTCTATTGCATCGGCCTTCTGGCAATGATCGGCTGCTCGGCGGCCTACAATCTGATGCCGCATCACCGGCCCTCCAAGATGGTGCTGCGGCGGCTGGATCATGCCGCCATCTTCATCATGATCGCGGCCACCTACACGCCCTTCGCGGTCAACCGGCTGTCGGAACCCTGGGGCATCATCATCCTGGCGGTGGTCTGGGTCTGCGCCACCTTCGGCGTGGTGATGAAGCTGGTGGCGCCGCGCCGCTTCGAGATGGTGTCGCTGGCGCTCTATCTCGGCATGGGCTGGGTTGTGGTCACTGTCATCGAGCCGCTTTCGGTATCGCTGGCCCATGTCAACTTCTGGCTCTTGCTGGCCGGCGGCTTGGTTTATTCGGCCGGCGTGGTTTTCTATGTGTGGGAGCGCATTCCCTATCACAAGGCGATCTGGCACGCTTTCGTGCTGGCCGCTGCGGTCTTGCAGTTTGGTTCGATCTGGGGCGAGTTCGTGCGGCACTGACGCCGTACGCTTCGGCGGCCGTTATCGGTTAAGCTGGCGCGGTTTGGAGGACACATGACGGCGATTTCGCGCGCGCTGGCGCTTGCTTCTCTCGCCCTGGCACTCGGCGGCTGTGCTGCCGTGAGCGCGGTGTCGACCGCAGCAGATGTGGCCAGCACGGTCGTCAGCACCACGGCCGACGTTGCCGGCTCTGCGGTGCATACCGTCGCTGGTTCCAGTGATAGTGATAAGGACAAGAAGGACTAGAAAGAGTCCTTGCGGCGGCGGATCTCGGCGAACACCGCGACGTCGTCTGCGGCCACCATGCCGACTGCGGCGCGGATCTCCGGCGACCGCGTACGCAGGAACGGGTTAGTCTGTTTCTCCAGGCCGATGGTGGAGGGAACTGTCGGACGGTCCTCGGCCCTTGTCGCCTCCACATCCTTGAAGCGCTGTTGCAGGGCGCTGTTGCCGGGTTCCAGCGATATGGCGAAGCGGCCGTTGGACAACGTGTATTCATGGCCGCAATAGACGGCGGTGTCGTCGGGGAGCGAGGCGATTTTGGCCAAGCTCTGTGCCATCATCTCGGGCGTGCCCTCGAACAGGCGCCCGCAGCCCATGGCGAACATGGTGTCGCCTGTGAATACGGATTTGCCGATCACAAAGGCGATGGCTCCGCGCGTATGCGCGGGCACTTCCAGTATCTTCACCTTGTGGCTGCCAAACTGCCATCCGGTGGTTTCGTCCACACCGACATCAATGGCCGGGATGCGCGTACGATCCTTTTCGGGGCCCACAACTTCGGCACCATACGTGTCTTTCAGGTCGCGATTGCCGCCCGAGTGATCCCAGTGATGATGGGTGTTGAGGATATGGGTGAGCTTCAGTCCGCGCGTTTCCAGCGCCGCTTCCACCGGTGCAGCCTCGGAAGGATCGACCACGGCGCACAGGCCGTCGCCGGTGATCAGGTAGGCGTAATTGTCTTTCAGGCAGGGGATGATCTCGATCCGCAGGTCGGACACGGCGGGCTCCTCTTGTCGAGATGCGTTCTTAGCAGTGTCGCGGTTCGCATTGAACCCTGTCGCGGTTCGGCGTAGGCAGGCGTCATGCAGCTGGACGCGGGCGAACTCTCCGATTTCTACGAATCGGCCGTCGG
>JBJKRM010000063.1:0-4164 GCA_046704685.1 Rhizomicrobium sp. | reverse complement strand
AGGGGCATGACGCGAATGTTGCGCGGCGCGCTGTTGCTGTCGATGATGCTCGCAAGCGGACTCGCGCACGGCGCCCAGACCTTCCAGCTTGCCCGATCCGCACAGCTGCAAATCGATATGAGGATCCACGACAGGCACGCAGTATTACACGTCGTGCGCACTTCCGATCATGCGCCCATCGACGCCGCGGGCCGGGTCACCGCCGACATCGACGGACACGCCGCGCCGCTGACACGCGACGGAACGGGCTATGCGCTTTCGCTGGCGCATCTGTCCAGCGGGCGCCACACGCTTGAGCTCGTAGTCGAGCACAACGGCATCCACGAGCTGCTGACCGGGACCTTTTTACTGCCAAAGGCGGAGGGCGGGCTGCACCTGCTTGAGAAGCACGGCTACGGTGCCTGGTGGGTCCTTAACGTTGTGGTGCTGCTGCTCGCTGCGCGCCTGATCATGCGCCGCAAGAAGCCTCCGCCCGACTCCCGCTAGCGGCTCAGTGAATCACGCGCGAGCACAAATCAAGCAACGGCGCCGGCAATACACCGAGTACCAGCACGGCGGCTGCGTTGATGCCGAGGGTGAAGCGCACGCCGAATGAGCGCACCGTGTCGGGCAGCGACTCCGTCGCCTCATCAAAGTACATCAGCTTCACGACCCGCAGGTAGTAGAACGCCCCGACGACCGACATGGCCACCGCAATGATCACGAGCCACATGTGACTCGTTTCCCACAGTGCCTGGATGATGCGCAGCTTCGCCCAGAAGCCCACAAACGGCGGCACGCCGGCGGTCGAGAACATCAGCATCGCCATGACCAGCGCAAGCAGCGGATCGCGCCGGTACAAACCCTTGTAGTCCGAAAGCTGGTCCGCCTCGAATCCCTTGCGGCTGGCGAGCACAACCACACCGAAGGAGCCCAGCGTCACCAAGACGTACACCAGGGTGTAGTACAGCGCCGCCGTGTAGCCGCTCGCCGTGCCGGCGACAAAGCCGAGAATGATGAATCCGACGTGCGAAATCGTCGAATAGGCAAGCATGCGCTTGATGTTGCTCTGCACGATCGCCACCACGTTCCCGACAACCAGGGTCAGTACGGCGATGGGCATCAACATGCGTGTCCAGTCCAAGGATGCGCCCGCAAGTCCATGTGCGAGCAGCCGCAACGCAAGCGCGAAGTAGGCGATCTTAGGCGCCGTGCCGATGAACAGAGTCACGCTGGTCGGCGCGCCTTCGTAGACATCCGGCAGCCACATATGGAACGGCACCGCCCCGAGCTTGAAGGCAACGGCCACGACGATGAATGTCACGGCAAGAACCGTCCCGAGGTTGCCCGGCGTGCTCAGCGCCACGGCGATCCGGTCAAGATTGAGCGTCCCGGTCAGCCCGTAGACGATTGACATGCCGTACAGCAGCATCCCCGAGGCGATCGCCCCGAGCACGAAGTACTTCATGGCTGCCTCGGCCGCCACTCCCGACTCTCGGTCGAAGGCCACCATCGCGTACACCGACAGCGCCAGCAGCTCCACCCCCAGATACACCGTGAGCAGGCTGTTGGCCGAGATGAGCACGAAGATCCCGAGCAGGGCCGTCAGGGCCAGCACGTAGTACTCGCCCCGCAGAATCGCGCGATCGCGCAGATAAGCGCGCGAATACAGCAGCGCGACCGCCACGGACAGGAATCCGGCGAGCTTCAGCACGAACGCCAGGGGATCGGCGACGTACGCGCCGTCGAACAGCACCACACGGTGCGTCACATCGGCGAACGTCACGGTGAGCGCAGCCCCGACCGCGAGCGCGAGGAGCGTGAGCGTGCCGGTGGCCCCGGGGCGCTTGGCACCGAAGAACGCCTCGAACAGCAGGACGACGCAGATCGCCGCCGCCAGATAGATCTCCGGAACTGCGGCACCGAGGGAATGCAGGTTCATCATGGAGTCGGGCATCGCGCTCTACACCGGAATCTTTGTGGCAACGGCCTGGCTGACCAGGTGGTGAATCGACGGTCCCATGACTTTCAGCAGCGGCGCGGGCCAGATGCCCACTAACAACACTACCGCGGCAATCGCTCCGAGGATCAGGAACTCCCGGCCGTTGAGATCGGAAAGCTTCGCGACGTGATCATTGCCCACCGGCCCGAAGATCACGCGCTTGACCATCCACAGGGAGTAGGCGGCCCCGAGGATGAGTGTCGCGGCAGCCAGTGTCGAGAACCAGAAGCTGGCCTTGAAACTCGCCAGGATCACCAGGAATTCTCCGACGAAACCCGAGGTGCCGGGCAGGCCCGTATTGGCCAATGCGAACAGCACCATGAAGCCGGCGAACACCGGCATGGTGTTGACCACGCCGCCGTAGTCGGAAATCTTCCGGCTGTGCATACGGTCGTAGAGCACCCCGACACACAGGAACAGGGCGCCGGAAATCAGACCGTGAGAAACCATCTGTACCATGGCGCCGTCCATGCCCATCGCCGCGCCCGAGACCCCGCCCGTGGCGCGCACGATCTCATAGACCACAAACGCCCCGAGCGTCACGAAGCCCATGTGAGCGATCGAGGAATAGGCGATCAGTTTCTTCATGTCCGGCTGCACGATAGCAACGAAGCCGATATAGATCACCGCGATCAATGACAACGTGATGATCAGCATGTTGAACTCGCGACACGCATCGGGTGCAATCGGCAGGCTGAAGCGCAGGAATCCGTACCCGCCCATCTTCAACATGATCGCCGCCAGAATCACCGAGCCGCCGGTCGGCGCCTCGACGTGCGCGTCCGGCAGCCAGGTGTGCACCGGCCACATCGGCACCTTCACCGCGAAGGCGAGCAGGAAGGCGAAGAAAATCCAGCGCTGCTCGGTGAGCGTCAGCGGCAGCGCCTGGAAGGCGGAAATGGAGTAGCTGCCGGACTTGACGTACATGTAGATCAGCGCGGCGAGCATGAACACCGAGCCCAGAAAGGTGTAGAGAAAGAATTTTATGGTCGCGTATACGCGCCGCGGACCGCCCCAGATGCCGATAATCAGAAACATGGGAATCAGCATCGCTTCCCAGAAGAAATAGAACAGAAGCGCATCGGTGGCGGCAAACACCCCGATCATCAGCCCTTCCATGATCAGGAACGACGCGTAGTACTGCGCCGGTCGCGCCTGGATCACGCGCCACCCGGCGATCACCACCGGAATCGTCATGAAGGCCGTGAGCACGATGAGCGGCATGGAGATGCCGTCAACCCCCAGGGCATAGTAGGCGTGGAACCGGGGAATCCACGCCGCCTTCTGTACAAACTGGTACGCCGCAGTGTGTGTGTTGAACTCCCCCCACAGCGGCACGCACAACGCCAGCGTCACAACCGAGGCGCCAAGCGATACCCAGCGTCCGGTGCCGATATTGCGCTCCCCGAGCAGCAGTACAACGACGCCGGCCGCAATGGGCAGCCAGATGAGCAGGGACAGCAAGTGATCGTGCATTCTTGTGCTTTCTCCGAAATCCTCTGCGTGCGCTTACGCGTGCATCAAGAACCAGCCGAGCAGCGCCGCCAAGCCGATCACGATCCAGAATGCGTACGAGTAGAGGTAGCCGCTCTGCACCCGCCTCATCACCCCGCCGAACCCGCCGACCGATTTGGCGGTGCCATTGACCATGGCCCCGTCGATCAGGACCTGGTCGCCCGCCTTCCACAGTCCAATGCCGATGCCCCGCGTGAGCCGCGCGACGACCTGCTCGTTGAACCAGTCAAAGTAGAACTTCTGGTCCAGAATGCGCTTCAGCCATGCGAACTTCACCGCCGCGGCGTCCGCCCATTCCGGTCGCTTCAGAACGAACAACCAGGCACTGACCACGCCCGCCACGGCCAGCCAGAACGGCGCCCCGAGAAATCCGCGCAATCCCAACTCGAACGGGCCGTGATATTCGTGCCCCAGCTGCGCGAGCACATTGTGCTGAGGCAGGACCATGATGGCGTTGCCGAAATAATGGCCATAGAGCAACGTGCCGACGGTGAGATAGCCGATCACCAGCGAGGGAATCGCCAGCGCGATCAGCGGCAGCGTCACGACCAGGGGATTCTCGTGAGGATCGTGTCCGCCGTGAGCATCGTGCCCTCCGTCCTCCTCCTCGGTGTGCGCATGACGGAAGCGCTCCTCGCCGTGGAACGTCATGAACAGCAACCGGAAGG
>JBJKRM010000062.1:0-4565 GCA_046704685.1 Rhizomicrobium sp. | reverse complement strand
GGCCTGCCGGGCGGCAAGAAGACCAAGTCCGGCGCCTGGTCGACCGATGCCGATGTGCTGGAAGACCTGGCCGCCCAAGGCCAGGACCTGCCGCAGAAGGTGCTGGCCTGGCGCACCCTGTCGAAACTGCGCGGCACCTACACCGATGCGCTGCCGACCTATATCAATGCCAAGACGGGCCGGGTCCATACCTCCATCGCTATGGCGGCGGCGGCGACCGGCCGGCTCGCCTCCACCGATCCCAATCTGCAGAACATCCCGATCCGCACTGCGGAAGGGCGCAAGATCCGCCAGGCCTTCATTGCGCCGGCCGGCTCCAACCTGATCAGCGCCGATTACAGCCAGATCGAGCTGCGGCTGTTCGCTCACATTGCCGACATCCCGCAATTGAAGAAGGCCTTCACCGACGGGCTCGACATCCATGCCATGACGGCGTCGGAGATCTTCGGCGTGCCGGTGAAGGACATGCCGCCGGAAGTGCGGCGGCGCGCCAAGGCGATCAATTTCGGCATCATCTACGGCATCTCCTCTTTTGGGTTGGCCAACCAGCTCGGCATCGGCCGCGGTGAGGCGGACGACTACATCAAGAAATACTTCCAGCGGTTCCCCGGCATCCGCGACTACATGGAGACCACCAAGGCGTTTGCCCGCGAGCACGGCTTTGTCGAAACCCTGTTCGGGCGGCGGGTGCATATCCGCGAAATCGCCTCCAAAATCCCCGGCCTGCGCGGCGGCGCCGAGCGCGCCGCGATCAATGCGCCGATCCAGGGCACCGCCGCCGACATCATCCGCCGCGCCATGATCCGCATGCCGGGCGCGCTGGGAGCGGCCAAGCTGAAAGCCCGCATGCTGTTGCAGGTGCATGACGAACTGGTGTTCGAGGCGGCCGACCAGGAGGTCGAGAAGACGCGGAAACTGGCGATCAAAGTGATGGAAGGGGCTCCCGAACCGGCGATGCCGCTCTCCGTCAAACTCACCGTGGAAGCCCGCGCCGCCCAGAACTGGGACGACGCGCACTAAAAATTTGCGTCCTTTCGGACAGAGTCCGAGCGGCGACCGGTTTGCGTTTTTTCAGAAAGCCACAGAATGCGCGACGGCACGGGTCGGCTTGGCCGGTCCGCACAACGTCACCCGCACCTGTGGTGATATAAGGAAAATGGGGGTTCCACCGTCCATTTCAAGGGGTGCGTCAATTTCCTGGAAAAACCAGCGCCATGAAGGGCTTCGGCGAAACGGGCTGGAAAATCATTCGCAACATCGCCGGCTTCCGAAGATTAAATTTCAGGCCTGTGCGCATGAAAGATGCCAATTATACAATATAATTGTATCAACATTGCCATTGATGAGCACAATACTTTCCACTTGTTGTGTCAAGCCCCGTTTTGACCCTTCCTTCCGCCGGGCACATTTTTCGACGGCGTGGCCGCCCGCCAGGCTTGGTGGATCGATTTCACGCCGCGATCAGTTCGCGGACATCTTCCGGCGTCAGGCCGATGATCCGCGCCTTCCGGGCCAACTGCTCCACGGCGCTATCCTTCGTGCCACGGAAGCGTTCGGTGTAACCGGCCAGGAAACCGGGCGAGCTCATGTAGCGGATGATGGTGTCGCGCACCTTCTCCGACAAGCGTCCCTCCGTGAAGGTGTCTTTCTCGCTCAGCTGCAGCAGGGCGAGCGCCTTCTCGGCCGGGCTGCCGGGCCGGGCGTCGATGGTTTCGAACAGCTTGGCGTCCCGGGCGATGGCGCAGGCGATGGCATCGAAGATCGCCGCCAGCTTCTTGCGGTCGTTCTCGTGGAATCCGCTCTTGCGCACCGTCGCGCTCAAGGCGGCGAGCCGCTGCAGGCGCTTGGGCAGGTTGGCGCTGGTGTGATGGAATTCGGTCTTGAACGAATCCAGCATGGCCGTGCGGATCGCCACATCGGCCAAGGTCTGCTTGTTGAGCGAACCGATGACGCAGCCTTCGGCGAACATCAGCCAGTCCAGCTTTTCACTGGGCAGGACAGAATTGGAAAGACCTGCGCTGATCGCTTCGCTGGTCACAAAGCGCTTCGACCGCAATTCAAGGGTTGGCAGCACGTCTTCGCGGCGCAGCGTTCCATCCAGCACGCCCATCAGCAGATCGGTGAGCAGCCGGAATGCGCGCATGTCGTTATCGACCGAGTCGGCGCGCAGGCGCTGCTGGCTGTAAAGCTGTGTCACGATCTGTCCGGCGACCGCCGTGCGCGATAGCGGCAGCGTTCCCAGGCTGAAGTGCCAGGCCAGACGCGGGATGACATAAAGATTGTTGTACAGCGGGCTGTCCGCCTTGCCGGTAAAAAGATGAATCAGCACCACCAGTGTTTCGCCGAAATGCTCGCGGGGCTCGATCAAGTCCAGCATCGCCGTCGACACCACGAGAAGCTCGGCAAAGATGGCATCCACTGCCGCTGCCAGAAGGGCCCGGCCTGGCCGATCCGGGCGCGACAGCTCCAGAACGCGTATCAGCCGTTCCGCTTTTTCGGTCCATGTGTTCACCGGACGCAGATGGCGCACCAGCGTACCGGTCAGAATGTAGACCGCCTTGGGCTGGCCGGCGAGATCGGCGGCAAAGGCGTCAAACTCTTCGGCCTCGAGATCCTGGAACAGCTTGTTGCGCGTGTCCGCGTGCACCTGCTCGTACAGCGCGGAGCCGAGGGTGTGCAATTCCCGGATGATCTGCTGAACGGGCCGCTTTTCCAGTGAGGCCCTGGCAATAGCCGTCTGCTGCACCACGAACTGGTATAGCGTGCCGCTGGCCTCCACCCGGTCGAGCATGTCGGCCCGATAAAGAAGCTCGGTGACCGTCATTTTCTGCTTGTTGAGGAAGTCCTTCAGGAGCCGCCCGATGACCCGCCTTGCAGGCGCAGCAAACAACTCGTCTGCCGTGGTGCACGGTCCGTCGTGAACGATGCTCGCAATCTCCTCTTGAAGGTCAGATGTCATGGGCTTTCTTGTTATCCCTTGTTGTTATGTCACCCCCTGAATGCTTCTGATCGAGACCTCACGCTGCTATGGACTTCAGTCCGGTTTCCGGCGTGATGCCGGCCTTTTCAAGAACACTCATAAGCTCGGCCACGGCCGCATCCCGGTCCGGCGCGGCGCCTGCCTGCGCGGTCTGCGCGACGTAGCCGGTGAGAAAGCCCGGCGTGGACAGGCAAAGAAGGATCAATTCACGCGCCTTGGCGGTCAGGCGCGGTTCGGTGAAGGTGTTGGCGTTGAACAGCCTGAGAAGCGTGGAAGCCATTTCCGCCGGACTGCCCGCCTTGGCCTTGACAGAGTCGAACAAGCGGCCGCGCGTCTCCACCTGCGATGCCACGCGGTCGATCGCATCGGTGATCTCGTCTCGCTGATTATCCTGGAAGCCGGAGCGGCAGACCCGCGTGCGCAGGGCTTCGAGCTGCTGCAATCTGGCGACCAATGGCTGAGAGGTCGACTGGAAGTGCTCCTCGAACGCCGCCGAGTTGACGATCGGGACCACGAAGCTCGCCAGTTGGCGCTTGTTTTCGGCACCGATGATGTTCTCTTCGACGAACAGCAGCCGGTCCAGTTTCTCGTCGGGAGAAACACCCGACAGGTGCTGGCCGAGTGTTTCGTTGATGATCAGCCGCTTGGAGCGCAGCACGAAGGCGTTCACCAAGTCTTCGTGGCTGAGATATTTGCCGACCCCCATCACCAACAGATTGGCGATCTGGCGCAGGGTCTTGAATTCATCTTCCAGGGAATCCGGGCAGAGGCGTTTGAAGCCGCGCACCTCGGCGATGACGCGGCTGGCGATGGCGCCGCGGGAATCGGGCAGCTCATCGGCTCGGAAGCGCTTGGTCAGCGAGATCAAGCCTTCCCGGCCGTCACTCTCCTCCGGCTCGCGCCCCAGGAACAACATAACCAGGCTCATGACGGCGGCGCCGTGGTTTTCCTTTCTCCCGATCAACGCATTGAGAGCCGCCGGTCCGCTCAGCACTTCCGAGATCAGGGAATCGATGCAGGACAGGAGCAGCTTGGCGCCGGGTTCCTCGCCCTTGGCTTCGTCCATCAACGCCATCAGGCGGAACACTTTCTGGTCCCAGCCGTCGGCATCCTTGAGATAGTGCGCAATGGTGCCGTTGAGCACATAACGGCCGTCGCTGGAGGCAGCGAGCTTGGCGGCGAGCGCCGCGTATTTGCCCGGTTGTACCTTGGCGAAGCGGCCCTTCTTGCTGTCCTTGTAGACCCGCTGGCAGGCTTGGCTCACCAGGCTGTTCAGGTTCTTGATGATCTGCTGCAGCTGCACTTCACCGGTTGAGGCCTGTGCCACGGCGACGCGCTGGATGGCGTGCTGCAGCAATGTACCGGTGGCCTCGAAGCGCTCCAAGAGATCGGCGCGGTGCCCGAACTCGGTGACGGTGACGCCGTGGCGCGCCAGGAAATCGGGGATCAGGCCGGCGATCGTCTTGCGCGCGTGGTAGGAATAGAGGTCATCCGGCTGAAAGCAGGGCGAGGAGGGGATGTCCTCCTGGGCCGGAGCCACCTTCATCTTGTTGTGGCCGTCCTCGAAGATCTTGAGGGACAGGTA
>JBJKRM010000061.1:0-2867 GCA_046704685.1 Rhizomicrobium sp. | reverse complement strand
GCGAAGTCGTACAAAAATGCTGGCTGGTTGGCCTGCTTTCCCATCATCGAAGCCACTCCCGACTCGATAATGGCAGTGAATCAGCCCTACGCGGCGTCCTCAACGGGAGAGTTTTTCAACAAAATCCTCCACTAGTGCATCATCAGGACCGGAATAATGGGATGCGAGACGATGTGCTCCGTCACGCCGCCGAAGATTGATTCCACAATCTGGCTGTGGCCATAGCCGCCGGCCACCAGCATGTCGAAGCCGTCATGAGCGGCAGTGTCGAGCAGTGCCTCGGCGGTGGAGACATCCCCCCGGGGAATGATCCGGCGTGAGGCCTTGACGCCGTGCAGCGACAGATAGTTGACGGCGTCGCTGCCGCCGGCCGGCGGCGTGCCGTTCTGCACCGAGAGTATCTCCACGCTCTCGGCATTGCTGAGGTAAGGCAGCGCTGCCGACAATGCATGAGCGCAGGCCACCGAACCGTCCCAGCCCACCGCCACCCGCCGGCCGATCTCGTCGGGCAGATGCTCGGCCGAAAGCAGCACCGGGCGCCCGACCTTTGTCAGCGTGCGGACGAAAGCCTCCTGCACGTCGGGGTCGTCGGTCTCGCGGATCGGCGGGAACACCACCAGATCGCAAAGCCGGGCTTCGCGGTCGAGCGCGCGCGGCAGGTGCCCTCTGATCTCCTCATACGACACGGTGACCGACTCGCTGCATTGCGGCGTGCCGACGATGCGGATGCCCGCATCCGCCGCCATCGAGGAGAGCGTGGCGCGCGCCGCCTTGGACGACGCCTTCTCGAGATCGGCCGCGGTGTCAATGAGATCCTGCACGATGTCGGGTGACAGCGGCAGCTCGCCATAGGGCACGGATTCGCGCGGATCGGTGTGCACGAACATGGCCACGACATGCGAGTTGAAGGGCTTGGCGGCGGCGAATGCCGTTGCCAGAGCGAAGCGATCGCGCGTGACGCCCGCGACCGGCACCAGAATCTTCACAACCGACATGGCTTCCTCCTGGAAGTCCCCCACCCTCGCAGCAGACCCGACCTGCATCCTGCTGACATTGAGAGTTGTCAAATTCCCGCCGAACCGGGGTTCAGTCGCCGCCGCCTTCGGCGATGGCCTGCAGGCCGGCAAGATCACGGATGACGATGCGTCGCCGGCTGGGCGTTGTAATGATGTTCTGACGCTTGAGCTCGCTGAGCGCGCGGCAGGTGGTCTCGATCGTCAACCCCAGATAGTCGGCAATGTCCTGGCGGCTGAGAGGCAGGTCGAGCGTGTGCTGATCATCGCTGCGCCGCTCCTTCTCCAGGGCCATGAAGAAGGAGGCCACGCGCTCCTTGGCGCTTTGATGGCCCAGCATGGCCACATGCCGCTCGGCGGCGGCAAGGCTGCGCGAGAACATGATGAGGCGTTTCTGGCTGATATCGGGATCGCCTTCAGTCATCTGCGAGATGCAAAGCCTGGGACAGCGCAGCGCCACCACGTCGCCCACCGCTTCCGCAGTGGCGGAATATTCGTCCGACAGCTCGATGCCGAAGGTCTCGTCGGGCAGGAAAAAGTTGACGATCTGCCGCCGTCCGTCCGCGAAGATGCGCGACAGGCGCACGGCCCCTTCGATCACCTTGTAGGAGTAGCGGGCCTGGTCGCCCTTGGCGTAGATCGTCTCGTTGCGGCTGAAGCGCACCGTGACCCCGACGGAGTCCATCTCCGACTTCTTGATGCAGCCCACATCCATGAAGAAGCGGCAGCCGTGCTCGCAGGCCGCCGGCCTGGCGCTCTCGCCGGGAACCTCCAACGTCGTTTCGGCAACCTTGCGCTGCACGGACACTCCTCGATGCGGCGACGCCGCGGACCCAGAATAGCGCCGGGGGGCGGCTCTCTGTAAAGAGCCGCCCCCCGTCAGGACTTTCCACGATTCCGCTACGGAATCGCGATCACAGCTTCAGCGTGGACAGCACCATGCCGGGCGTGCCGGGAACCGCGGCAATCTGGAAGCCGAGGTCCTTGCAGAGCGCCAGCATCATGGAGTTCTCCTCGAGCACATCGCCGTAGATCTCCCCGACGCCGTACTGCTTGGCGTATTCGATGATGCGCTTCATCAGCGCCGTGCCCATGCCGCGGCCCTTGAGGTCCGAACGGATCAGCACCGCATACTCCGCCTTCACCTTGTCGGGATCGGCGGAGAAGTGGGCGATACCCACGAGCTCGCTCTTGTCGTTGAACATCGCAAACGCCATGTCGCGGTCGTAATCGATGTGCGTCAGGCGGGCGAGCAGGTTGTTGGGCAGGCTGCGCAGCGGCGAGAAGAAGCGCAAGCGGACATCTTCCGGCGCCAGCTTGGTGAAGAACTCGGTGAACGCCTTGGCATCTTCCGGACGCACCGGACGCACCAGGAATTCGCCGAGGCCGCTGATCGGCTCCCTGGCCTCCAGCTCCTTCGGATAGGGCTTGATGGCCAGGCGGGCGTCGCGCGCACCGGGCTTGGGCGCGCCGAGCTTGATGCGGGCATCGACCGAAACCACACCCTTCTCGTCGGCCAACAGCGGGTTGATGTCGAGTTCCTGGATCTCCGGGAAGTCGCAGATCAGCTTCGACACGCGCACCAGCACGTCGGCCACGTCGTGGATCGCCGCCGGCGGACGGTCGCGGAAGCCCTTCAGCTGCTTGTAGATGCGGGTGTGGGTGATCATGTCCATCGCCAGCGTCGTGTTGATCGGCGCCAGCTGCATGGCACTGTCGGCCACCACTTCCACCGAGACGCCGCCCTGGCCGAACAACAGGTACGGGCCGAAGGTGGTGTCCACCGCCATGCCGCAGATCAGTTCGTAGGCGCGCGGACGGCGGATCATCTCCTGCACCAGGAAGCCTTCCAGG
>JBJKRM010000060.1:0-2579 GCA_046704685.1 Rhizomicrobium sp. | reverse complement strand
CGTCTTGGATGGCACGCTCAGGATCGATTTTCGCGATGGCGCTGTCGAGATCGGTCCCGGCGAGATGTTCGTGGTGCCAAAGGGGATCGAGCACAAACCGTTTGCGGCGGATGAGGCGAAGGTGCTGGTGGTCGAGCCGCGCGGCGTGGTGAATACCGGTGAGGCCGGCAGCGACAAGACCGCTGCCAATGACGTTTGGATCTAAACGCTCGCCGGGCTGCCCTATGTCAGTTCCCCGGTCTCCAGCCATAAGGCGCAATCTGCTCCGAGTTCGGCCAGGGCGCGCGCTTCGTAAGCCGCGCAATCTTCTTTTGCCAGTTGTTCGCGCCAGCGTCCGTTGGTGCCCTGGTTGATGAAGCTTTTGCCACCGCCTTCGAACACCACGCCGCCGAGCGGGGCCACATCTTCGGCGTTGCGCTTCATGTAGTCGAAGCTGCAATGCTCGATGATGGCCGGCCAGGCGTCCTTCTCCACCTTGATGTCGAGGAAGCGCGCGATGCGGCGCATCTGGCCGGGCAGGTCGCGCTTCAGATTGGCGTAATGCACCAGCAGCACATTGGGCAGATCGCGCACCGCCCACCAGCTCCGCACATTCTCCCACAGCGACCAGAAGGGATAGCCGTCCTTGTCCAGCCAGCGGCGGAAATAGGGAACGACGTCGCAATCGGGCCGGTCGATCGGCGGGCCGACGCGGCCAGGCGTGTCGTTGATCGCCGCGTACCATTTGTCGTTCGCCTTGCTGTGATGATTGTACATGCTCCACAGCACGTCGCGTCCGTCGCGGCCGATGTAGATGTATTTGGCGGCGGGCGAGAAGACGAGGGCATCGACCGGCAGATGGGTTTTGATGAAGCGGCGGTTCCGCTGCGCCTCAACGGCCGCCAGCTTCACGTCTTTGGGCGGCACGCGCAGATCGAGCCAGGGCGACAGCTCGTGGATCGGCAGGTGCTCAGTGCCGCCGAAGATCAGTTGCCCCACGATCTGCTGGGTCCAGGTGGTGCCTGCCTTGGCATAGGTGGCAATAACGATGTCGTCCTTGCGGAAGCGGAAATCGTTCCAAACCGTTGAATCGAAATGATGATTGTGCAGCTCTCGAGTCTTTTGCGGAAACGAATAGGCGTCCACGACGGCCTCCAAATTTGAGATTCAGTCTCATACAGAAAGACCGGGTAGAGCAACGAGGGGGGGGCGACGCTCTGCAGGAAAGTTTGCGGCTCACGATTTTTTGTTCTTGATTTGTTCTTAACATTCTCTTATTGTGAGGCGCTTTGCAGGAGGGACACGATGCTCGGTTATGTGACGATCGGTGCGCTCGATGTGGATGCGTCGGGCAAATTCTATGACGCGGTGCTGGGTTCCATCGGGGAGGAGCGCAAGTTCAAGGACGGTGGCTGGATCGGCTATGGCCCCAAGGGAGTGGACAGTCATTACTGCTATCTCTGCCCGCCTTTTGACGGCAAACCGGCCGCCCCCGCCAATGGCTTGATGCTCGCCTTCCAGGCGCATTCGAGCGCCGAGGTGGACACGGCCTTCGAGGCCGGAATGGCGAACGGCGGAACGGATGAGGGCAAGCCGGGATACCGCCCGCCGGACGGCAAGGAATTCTACGGCGCCTATCTGCGCGATCCGACGGGCAACAAGATCTGCGTGTATTTCAAGGCGTGACTTTTCCCTCCTCCTGAAAAGAGGAGAGGAAAACCAATCGTCCTCGTGACTATTGGGCTGCCAGCTTCGCTTCGATGGCTTTGAGGGCTTCGCCCGCCTTGCTGCCGTCAGGGCCGCCTGCCTGGGCCATGTCGGGACGGCCGCCGCCACCCTTGCCGCCGAGAGCCTGCGACCCCACGCGCACGAGATCGACGGCACTGAGCGATTTTGCCAGGTCTTCGGTGACGCCGACCACAATGGAAGCCTTGCCGTCGGCCACGGCCACGAAGGCGACCACGCCGGAGCCGATCTTGGCTTTGGCTTCGTCGGCCAGCCCTTTGAGGTCCTTGGGCGAGACGCCGTCCACCACGCGCAGAACGGCTTTGATGCCGCCGATCTCTGTCACCTCGCCGTCGCCGCCGCTCTTGGCCGGACCGGCCAACGCCAGGGCCCGCTTGGCGTCCGACAGCTCGCGCTCCAAGCGGCGGCGTTCGTCGGCAAGCTGCGCCACGCGAGCGGGAAGCTCCGCCGGGCTGGTCTTGATGGCCGCTGCCGCTTCACGCGCCAGTTCCGACTGGTGCGACAGATATTGCCGGGCGCCTTCGCTCGTCAGCGCCTCGATGCGGCGAACACCCGAAGCCACCGCGCTCTCGGAGAGGATGGTGAACAGGCCAATATCGCCCAGGCGGTGCACATGCGTGCCGCCGCACAGCTCCACCGAATAGGGTTTCTCCCCCTCTTCTTTTTCATAATCCGCGCCCATGGTGAGGACGCGCACCTCGTCGCCATACTTTTCGCCGAACAGGGCCTCGGCGCCGGCTTCGATCGCCTTGTCCGTCGGCATCAGCCGCGTGGCGACATCCGAGTTCTGGCGGATGACGGCGTTCACCCGCTCTTCCACGCGCTGCAATTCGTCCAGCGACATGGCCTTGGGA
>JBJKRM010000059.1:0-6475 GCA_046704685.1 Rhizomicrobium sp. | reverse complement strand
CACTACAACACCGCCAGCGCATAGGATGTGGCGTTGTTGTAGTGCAGGATCACCTTGAAATTCGGGAACACCAGGAAGGCCGGGCCACGCGCGCCTGCCGGCAGAAAGATCGAGGCCGGATCGCTCGCAGGCGGCAGGTCGCCGCCGGAGACCGTCTTGATGCCGAGACTGCTCCACACCGCCACCGGCTTGGTGATCTTGAGGTCGGCTTCGTCGAACGCAAAGCCCGCCGGCAGCGCCACTTCATAACCCCAGGGCTTGCCGTCCACCCATCCCTCGTTCGATAGCACATTGGCAGTGGAGGCCAATGCATCCGCCACGTCGGACCACAGATCGATCTTGCCGTCGCCGTCGCCATCGACGGCTTGGTTGAGGAAGGTGGTCGGCACGAATTGTGTCTGGCCGAACGCCCCGGCCCAGGAGCTGGTCATGTCCGCCGGCGCATAATGCTCCCGTTGCAGCATTTTCAGCGCGGCGATCAGCTGCGGCCGGGCGTAGTCGGTGCGCGGGCCGCCATAGGCCAGGGTCGCCAGGGCTTCGAACATATTGTAGCGGCCCGGGTTGCGGCCGTAGTTGGATTCGTTTCCCCAGATCGACACCAGGATTTCCGGCGGCACGCCGTATTTGGCGCGAATGCCGGCAAGGATGTCGGCGTCGCCCGCCAACAGCGCCCGCCCGTTGGCGATGCGGTCCTGTGACACGGCGCTGTCGAGATAGTCCCAGATGGGCTTGGAGAATTCCGGCTGGTTCAGGTTGAGGTCGGAGATATGCTGGTTGCGGGCAATGTTCCGGGTGGCCGCATCATAAGTCTGCGCCGTGATTCCATCGGCCAGGGCGGTAGGGCGAAAGTCCTTGAGGAACGCGTTGAAGGCGGCATCTTCCGCGGCGGGGGAGGGCGTTGGGACGGGAATCTCGGCTCCTTGTGCGCCATATGACGCGGCAATCACGACGATTGACGCGAGATAGGCCAGAAACAGGACGAGACTACGCACGGAATCGGCTCCCCCGGCTCAATTCTGGGCAATTATTAGCATGGTCGCATCCTCGGATTGGCGACCGAAAAGGCCATTTTCTCGCTGTTGACACATATATTCGCGCCGACTAGCTTCCGCGCCTCTTTGGCGGGGCCATTCTCGCAGTTTTCCAAGGTTTAAAAGGCGTGCCATGAAGATCCGCAACTCGCTCCGCTCGCTGAAGAAGCGCGACAAGGACTGTCGCGTGATCCGCCGCAAGGGCCGCACCTACGTCATCAACAAGAAGAACCCCCGCTTCAAGGCGCGCCAGGGTTAATTTCCATCCATTTGGCTGGCCCCCGGACTACCCCGCCCGTCGGGGGTTGGTCTACGCTTGGTTCATGCGATCCGTCGCCCTCGTATTTGCGCTGATGCTGCCCGTGGCGGCCCAGGCTGCCGCGCCGGCGAACGACCTGTTCGCCCAGTTGCGGGCCGCCACCTCGGCCGAACAAGCCAAGCCGATCGAAGCGCAGATCCTGGCCGGTTTCCTGCAGTCCGGCAGCGCCAGCATCGACCTCCTGATGAGCCGCGCCGAGACGGCGCTTGCCGCTGGCAACAAGGATGTCGCCCGCAAGCTCCTGGAGATGGCGACCGGGATCGCGCCGCGCTACGCCGAAGGCTGGCACCGCCTCGGGCTTCTGCAATCTGACGCCGGCCAGGATGCCAAGGCCATGCTGTCTCTGCAGAAGGCCGTCCAGCTCAACCCGCGCCAGTTCGAGGCGATGGAGCAGCTGGGCGAGATGCTCGAGGACTATGGCGACAAGGCGGGAGCGTTGAAGATGTACCGCCGCGCCCTGGCCATCGACCCGCATTACGAAGGCCTGCAACGCCATATCGACGGGCTTTCGCGCGACGTCGAGGGGCAGGGGATATAATTCGGGGACTGCTTGCGTAATTCCCGGTTTCGTCGACGCCCGTCATGACGGTCGGCAACAGCGAAACAAGGAATTGCGCAAGCAGTCCCCGAATTACGTTTCTACGAATGCTTCTGCGGCCCGACAAACGCCACGCGCAGCATGTTGGTGGCGCCGGGGGTGCGCAGCGGCACGCCGGCGGTGACCACGATGCGCTCGCCCTGCTTGGCGAAGCCTTCCAGGAAGGCGAAGCGGGCGGCGCGGTCCACCATATCGTCCAGGTCCTGGGCGTCCTCGGTGTAGATGCAGTGCAGGCCCCACGCCAGCGATAGCCGCCGTGATACTTCCAATTGCGGGGTCAGGACGATGATCGGCGCATCGGAGCGCTCGCGCGCGGCGCGCAGCGCGGTGGAGCCGGACTTGGTCCAGCACACCACGGCGCGGGCGTGGATGGTGCTCGTCACCTCGTGCACCGCGGCCATGATGGCGTCGGCCGTGGTGGATTCCGGCTCGTTGCGCTGGGCGTCGAGCGTCGGGACGTATTGCGGGTCGCCTTCCACCGTCATGGCGATCTTGTCCATCATGGAGACCGCTTCGACCGGGTACTGGCCGGCGGCGGATTCGGCCGACAGCATCACGGCATCGGCGCCGTCGAACACGGCGTTGGCGACGTCGGTGACTTCGGCGCGGGTGGGCACCGGCGCGGTGATCATCGATTCCAGCATCTGGGTGGCGACCACCACCGGCTTGCCGGCCTTGCGCGCCATCTTGGTGATCAGCTTCTGCTTGCCGGGCACTTCCTGCACCGGCAGCTCCACGCCGCGGTCGCCGCGCGCCACCATCAGGGCATCCGACAGATCCAGGATTTCGGAGAGCCATTCAATCGCCCGCGGCTTCTCGATCTTGGCCAGGCATCCGGCCTGGCCGCCCACGATCTTGCGCAACTCGGCCACGTCATCGGGGCGTTGTACGAAGGAAAGCGCGATCCAGTCGACCCCCAGGTGCAGCGCGGCGTCGAGGTCGCTGCGGTCCTTCGGGGTCATGGCGGGGATCGGCAGGTTGGTGTCGGGCAGGTTGACGCCCTTCTTGTCCTTCAGGAAGCCGCCGGCTTCGACCACCGCCTCGGCGCTTTCCTTGGTGACGTCCTCGATGGCGAGACGAATCTTGCCGTCGTCGATCAGGATGGATTCGCCCGGCTGCAAGGCGGCAAACACCTCGGCGTGCGGAATCGGGATCTCGTCGCCTTCGCTGTTCACCTTGCGGACGAGATGAACCTTGTCGCCCTTGTGCACCTCACGCGGCCCGCCGGCCAGGGTGCCGAGGCGGATCTTGGGGCCCTGCAGATCGGTCAGGATGCCGATCGGCCGTCCGACATGCTCTTCGAGATCCCGCACGGTCTTGTGCAGTTCGGCCAGAGCCGCATGGGAGGTGTGGCTCATATTGATGCGGAAGACGTCGGCGCCGGCCTCGAACAGGGCCTTGATCATCTCTGGTGATGTACTGGCCGGTCCAAGGGTTGCCAGTATTTTGGTCTTACGTCTGCGCCTCATGTATATCCGTTCCGATCAATCCGACAGTGATTGCTTCCAATTTGGGCTGTTGCCCGTATCAACGGCAAAGAACCCTTTGCGGTCATAGCCACGCGCCGCGCAGTTGCCCCGACCGACGATGGTGAAGGCCGGCTGCGACGCCGTGCAGAAATAGGTGTCCCCGTTCCAGGTGCCCGACGCTCCGTCTGTTCCGTAGAGGTAATAATAGCGGGCATTGAGTCGACCGGTGAGCAGGGTCTCGCATTTTCGCGACGGAATTGTCCACCAGCCTTTGCTCTCCCATGATGCGCCGTTGTACCGCCCGAGGGCCACCTTGGCCGTGACGTCGGCCTTGTTGCATACCGTGAAGTCTGCCCGGGCAGGGACCGTAAAAAGCAGAATCAGGGCAAGAACGAGGCGCATAGCGCTGTCAGGATGTCGCGCAAAGCGGGGGGTTCGTCAACGCTTGCCCGCAACTGGCGCCTCGCCGATGATCTTAACGCCATGATCGAGCAACCTTACGAACTCGTCCGGCCGGCCGGACCGGACGCGGGCCTGATTTTCCTCTGTGATCACGCCAGCAAGGCATTTCCGGCCGATTACGGCACTTTGGGCCTTCCGTCGTCTCTGCTCGACACCCACATTGGCTACGATATTGGCGCGGCCGGTGTGGCGCGGCGGCTGGCGGAACGATTCGCCGCCCCGGCTGTCCTCGGCCGCTGGTCGCGATTGTTAATTGACCTTAACCGTGGCGAAGATGACCCCACGCTTGCCATGAAACTGTCTGATGGCGTGCTGATACCCGGGAACCGCGAAGCCGGAACCGCGGAGATCGCCCGCCGCATCGCCGCCTTCCACGCCCCTTATCATGGCGCCATCGAGGCCGAGATCGAGCGGGTAAGGCGGGGTGGCCGTATCCCGGTTCTGGTCTCGATCCATAGCTTCACCCCGCTTTGGAAGGGTCACACGCGCAAGTGGGAGATGGGCATCTTGTGGGACCGTGACGGGCGCTTGGCCCGGCCGTTGATGGCGCGCCTTGCTGAGGCCGGACTTGTTGTGGGTGACAACGAACCTTATTCCGGCGCCCTCGAGAACGATTGCCTCAACCGGCATGGCACGGCCAATGGTTTGCCGCATGTGCTGATCGAGATCCGCCAGGACCTCATCGCCGACGACGGTGCCGCCCGCGCGATGGCCGGCCGGCTGAAGCCGATCCTCGAGGCGGCGCTGACCGATATGGGCCCGCCGCAGATTTTGTTCACCCGTCCTTTGGGAGAAACCGTCATGGATGAAAAGCTCCGCACCGAACTCGAAGCGGCCGTGTTTCGCCGCCTGGTTGCCCATCTGCGCCAGCGTACCGATGTGCAGAACATCGACCTGATGATCACCGGCGGATTCTGTCGCAACTGCCTCGGCGATTGGTATCGCGAAGCTGCCGCCGAAAAAGGTGTCACGCTGGACAAGGACGACGCGCGAGCCGTGGTCTACGGCATGCCGCCCGCCGAATGGAAGCAGCGCTATCAGACCGAGGTCACGCCGGAAAAACAGGCGGCATTCCGGACCGCCAGCAGCGCCGCGGCAGGCCATAAAAAATAGCAGGGCCCAAAAAGACTCACAGCTAGTCGAACGCACCGCGTTGCGCCGCCGGTGAGCGCTCGCTAGGGTCCGCGCCCCGTCCAGTTCAGAGGCACGTCATGGCCAAGTCCGGCTTTGCGAAAGACCGTCTGCGTTCCTTTGTCGAGCGCGTCGAGCGGCTCGAAGAAGAGAAGAAGGCGCTCAGCGACGACATCAAGGAGGTCTATGCCGAGGCCAAGGGCGAAGGCTTCGACGTCAAGATCATGCGCCAGGTCGTTCGCTTGCGGAAAATGGACAAGGCCGACTTCCAGGAGAGCGAGGCGATGCTCGATCTCTATCTCAGCGCCTTGGGGATGCGCTGATTTCAGGTCACCATTCCGGCATGAGGGCCGGGCCGCACGTCCGGCAAGGGGAGCTTTGACGCGGCGATCGCCGGCTCCATGACCAGCACGACGCCGAGACGCGGATCGAGCACGTCCTTCGACTGCTTCAACAGACGGGCCGAGACCACGGCCGCGATGGCGGGCCAATGCTGCACGGTCAGGAGCGGTTCGTCTTCCGCCACGCCTGGCGGCGGCGGTTGCAGCAGCACGTCCCGAGCGAACGGCCATAACGCGTTCATGGCGTCCCGCGCGCCGAAGGCGGG
Source organism: Rhizomicrobium sp. (assembly GCA_046704685.1). Taxonomy (GTDB): domain Bacteria; phylum Pseudomonadota; class Alphaproteobacteria; order Micropepsales; family Micropepsaceae; genus Rhizomicrobium. Next base: position 858 of record JBJKRM010000059.1, on the reverse strand, counting down.
CCGGTGATCGGCGGGAACGTCCGGATAGCCGAATTCGGGCTTTCCGATCGCGTTGGCCACCCCGGTGAACATGGGTTCGAAGTGCGGCAGTTGCCCGCTGGGAACGCCGCATTGGAGGGCGGCTTCCTCCAGCACCGGCCAGAGCGTGAAGCGCTCCAATCCGGCATGGGGTGCAAGATGGGCGTTGAGAAGATCGCTGAACAGGTATTTGTCGCCCGACTCCGTGTCGGTGACCTTGATCATCTTTTCGAGCTGTGGATCGCGCCTGACCTCGTCCAAAACGGCGTTTTGCGCCGCCGCTCCGACGATCGTGCCGATGGCGACCAGCAGTGTTTCGGGATGAATGCCCTGCTCGTTGGTCAGAGCCTGGATCAGGTTTTCGCTGAGATTGCTGATCGCCAGATTGCCGCGAACATACGAGCGCGGCCGCCACGGTACTGTCTCGATCCTCGTGATCTCCGTCATGCCACCTGCGATCACTGACCTGTGTTTGGCCTAGGACGCCGCGCGCCGCTCGCTGTTCTCGTCCAGTTCGGCTTGCGGTTCGGCGTCGTCCGACTGTTCCAGCCCGAATTCCTTCAGCTTGCGGTACAGCGTGGAGCGGCCGATTCCGAGGCGGCGGGCGACTTCCGACATATGTCCGTCATAGCGCGAGATCGCCATGCGGATGATCTCGGATTCCATGTCTTCCATCTTGCGCATGTGCCCAGAGGCATCCACCACCGAGAAGGTGTAGGGCGAGACGGGAATCGCCGGCGTGTAGGTCTGGTCCTGCATCCCCTGTGCATCGGCCACGGACACGGCCCGCGCCTGGAGCGCTTAGACGCCCATCGCCCAGGGCATCTCGGGGAAGACCCA
>JBJKRM010000058.1:0-9791 GCA_046704685.1 Rhizomicrobium sp. | reverse complement strand
CAAGGGCGGCGATCTCTATGGCGTGGAATTCGTCTTCCAGACCCGCTTCTACTTCCTGCCGGGCTTCTTGCAGAACTTCGGCGTCTATGCCAACGCCGCCTTCGTGGATTCCAACATCAAGGAATTCCACCCGCTGCTGAACCCTTACTCGATGGGCGGTCTGGCGCACAATTCCGACGAATTGGACATCTGGTACTCCCATGCCGGAATCGAAATGCGCTTAGCCATGAAGCACCATGGAGCATTCACAATGATCCCGGGCTGGACGTCCGGTCAGCTTGATACGCTTGACCCCGAGACCACCTTGGACTTCACCGGCATGTATCAGTGGAGCGATCATATCGGCTTGCGCTTCCAAGCTCTTAATATCACCGACCAGGTGACCCGCTTCTCCGGCGGGCGTCAGGGTGGTGACGCCCTGCGCGGATCGAACGATCCCAACGATCTGGCCGCCTACAGTGTGTTCGGCCGGACGCTCATGTTTGACATCTCATACAAGTCCTAAACCTGCACTTTCGGTGAGGGGTGTTACGCCCCTCACCGTTTCGGGCAACAACCAGAAGAAACTCAGTCCTCCTCCACTTCCAAACGGCGCGCACCCCGCGCCGTTTTTTTGTGCGCAACGCGGCCCATCAAATTGATTGCACGCTTTATTTATCATATAAATTATCCAGCGCCGCCGCGATTAAAAAGACAGCAGACGGTGACGGCATACTCGGGGAGAAGAACTCATGACCTTCCGTTGCACTCCAATCGTGTTCTTCGCGGTACTGGCCGGATTGCTGCTGCAGCCGGCCAACGCGCGCGAACTCTATTTCGGCGCCGATCTCTCCTTCGCCAACCAGATGGACGATTGCGGCGTGGTCTATCGCGAGAACGGCCAGCCCAAAGACGTCTACGCCCTTTTCAAAGAACACGGCGCCAATGTGGCGCGCATCCGAATCTGGACCAGCGGCAACCCGACGAAATACAGCAACCTTGCCGATGTCATCCGCAGCTTCAAACGCGCCAAGGCGCAGGGCATGCAAACACTGCTAGACTTTCACTATTCCGACTGGTGGGCCGACGGTGGCAAGCAGATCATTCCCAAAGCCTGGGCCAACATCAAAGACCCGAACAAGCTGGCACGGGTACTCTACAACTACACCTACGGCACACTGATGGCGCTCGACCGAGCCGGCGTCATGCCAGACATGGTGCAGCCCGGCAACGAGATCAACCACGAAATTCTGGACAAGGATCGCTGGAAGACCGGCGCCATCAACTGGAAGCGCAACGCGCTGCTGTTGAACGCCGCCATCAAAGCAATACGCGATGCCGGCAAGAAGGCCGGCACCCATCCCAAGGTGATGATCCAGATCGCCCAGCCAGAGAACAACCTGCCGTGGTACGCCGCGGCCACCAAGGCCGGCGTCACAGATTTCGACATGATCGGCATCAGCTATTACCCGAAATGGTCGACGGATTCCTTCCGCGGGCTGGGACGCACCATCAACCTCTTGCGCAACACCTACCCCGGAAAAGAGGTCTTGGTCGTCGAAACAGCGTATCCCTGGACCCTGAGGGGGAGCCCGGCGGCGGCCGCGCTCGCCAAGGATAATCTCACGCCCGGTTATCCAGCTACGCCCCAGGGCCAGAAGCGTTTTCTCATCGATCTCAGTCAGACGGTCATTTCAAACGGTGGCGTCGGCGTTTTCACCTGGGCACCGGACTGGGTGCCACAACTGTGCAAGGGCGGCGGCGACAAAAATATAGACTGGCCGTCGATGACCTTCTTCGACAACAACGGTAATGTGCTACCAGCCATCGACTACATGCAAGCCGCCTACAAGATGCCGGTGAAAGTCACCTTCCGATTTCACGGCGCCAAGTCAGGACAGCAGTTTCGCCTGTGGGGCGATTTCTTCGGCGATCCCGACTACACCTCGTTCCCGCTGCATGCTGATGGCAGGAATTTCGTCTACTACACCACTCTGATGCCCGGCACGCGGATCCACTTCCAAGTCTATGGCGACAAGGCCATGCAGAAGCCACTGATTGTGGGGAAGAACGTGAAGGACGGCCTTGTAGAAGACACCGTTGGAAGCGGTGATACCACCATCGCGTACGATCTCAACAACACGAACTAGAGAGGCGACAATGCGAGTCTGGTCCGTACTACTGTTGTCGCTGTTGGCCTGCATGCCGGCTTGGGGCCATGATTTCTGGTTTGGTGCCGACCTTTCCTATGCCAACGAGATGGATGATTGCGGCGCCGTGTTCCGTGACAACGGCAAGCCGCAGGATGTCTATGCCATCTTCAAGAACCATGGCGCCAATCTGGTACGCATTCGCATCTGGAACAACGCCACTTGGACGAAATACAGCAACCTCGCCGACGTCAAACGCAGCATCCGGCGGGCCAAGGCGCAAGGCCTCAAGGTCCTACTCGACTTCCACTACTCCGATGATTGGGCGGATGGCCAAAAGCAAATCATCCCGGCCGCCTGGGCGAACATCAAGAACGACGATGCGCTGGCCAAGGCCGTCTACCAGTACACCAAGAACACGCTTGCCGCTCTCGGCAAAGACGGCCTGATGCCGGACATGGTGCAGATTGGGAACGAGATCAACGGTGAAATGATGATGCCCGGGCCGTCGAAGGCGCCGATCAACTGGAAACGCAATGCCAAGCTGATCAATGCCGGCATCAAGGCGGTGCGCGACACTAATCCGGAAATCAAGGTGATGCTGCACATCGCCCAGCCAGAGAACGTCGAGCCCTGGTTCGCTGCGGCCACGGCGGCCGGCGTTACTGATTTCGACGTCATCGGCATCAGCTACTATTCCAAATGGTCGAAGTACAATCTGGTCGGACTTGGCGCGACCATCAATCGGTTGCGCTACCGTTATCCGGGCAAGGAGATCGTCGTTGCCGAAACGGCCTACCCCTGGACCACCGCCTGGGCCGATAATTCCACCAACCTGCTCGGCGCGGATTCCGCCCTGCCAGGCTATCGCGTCACCAAGGACGGCCAGAAGAAGTATATGGTCGACCTGACACAGACCATCATCGCCAATGGCGGCAGCGGTGTGATCTACTGGGCGCCCGACTGGGTCTCCACCCATTGCCGCACGCGCTGGGGCCAGGGATCCAATTGGGAGAACGCCACTCTTTTCGATTTCGACGGCAATGTGCTTCCGGCCATCGACTACATGAAAGAGACTTACAAATGGCCCGTGACGGTGACCTTCAAATTCCACGGCCTGACGCCGCCGCCGGGGCAAGCGTTCTATCTGTGGGGGACCTTTCTCGGCAGTAAGAGCTTCGCCGTTCGCCTGCCGAACAGTCAGACCTTCACAACCGCCATCATGCCGGGCACCAAGATTCGTTTCCAGGTGTTCGACAATCTGCAGCTGCATGCCCGACTGTTGTCCGGCGACAAGGTGGTGGACGGTTTTGCCACGGAAACCATCCCGTCAAGCGACGTGACGTTCGACTACAGCCTGACCGCGCCGCAGTAGTTGCGCGGCACGCCGAACCATCTGCCAATTGCCGCTGGGCGTGTTCTACAGTGACGGCCTCGGCTTGGCCGGCTTGGCCGCCAACACGAGCACTGCGGATCGCAGCCCTGGAGACGATGCTTCCAGGCGGATATCGCCAGCGGTCTTTGCAGATTGCAGGATGGCCGAGCAAAGACCGTTGAAAACAGAGCGTTGGTCCGCCTGGTCGGGCTCGTGGCTGCGCGGATCACCGTTGCCGACACCGATCAGCTTAGCTGGGCCGGAGACGCGGAAGCTCACCAGATTGCCCGCCGTGGGCACCAGACGCCCTTCGCGATCGACGACTTCTACCGACACAACAGCGACGTCTTCGCCATCGCCATTCAGGGCGGTGCGATCGGTCTTCAACAGGATCTGCGCCGGCCCGCCGGTCGTTTCCCGCTTAGCCGTCAGCATCACTTTGCCATTCCTATAGCCGCGGGCTTCCAGCGTTCCCGGTGCAAAGGTAACGTCCCATTCGACGTGTTTCAGAAGTTCGACTTTGCGCGTGCCGAGACTCTGGCCATTGAGAAACAGTTCCACGGTGTCGAGGTTGGAATGGCACCAGACGTTGACCTTCTGTCCCGCCGTCCAGTTCCAATGCGGGAAGAGATGCAGCACCGGCTCGGAGCCCCACCAAGCTTTGTAGTAATAGAAATTGTCCTTGGCGAAGCCGCAGGTGTCCAGAATCCCGAACTGCGAGGAGACATTCGGCCATTTGTTGAACGGCGTCGGCTCGCCACGATAATCGAACCCAGTCCAGACGAACCCGCCTGCGATATAAGAGGCCGGCATGGCGACGGTCATCCACTCCTCGGCGGTGGCGGCCCACCACGGATGTTCGGTATCATAAGCAACGCAATAGCCACTGGCCGCATCACGCACATAGATTCCGCGCGTGGCCACCGTGCTGCCGGTCTCGGTGCCGACCAGACAGACCTTGGGATGCTGCTCATGGAAGGCAGGCATCTTGTTGGTTCGGTAATTGCCGCCTACCACGTCGAGCAGGGGCGAAAAACCCGTTGCCCAGGCGGCGGGATTGTCGATCGCCGCCGTAATCGGACGGGTTGGATCCAGCGCGTTGCAGACCTGTTTCATAGTCAAGCCTACGCGAGCGCCACGCTCGGTGCCCTGCTGCGGCTCTTCATTGCCGATCGACCACAGGATGATGCTGGGATGATTGCGATCCCGCCGGATCATGGTGGCAAGATCGGACAGGCTCTCCTTGTCCGCCGACATGCGGCGCGTTTCGTCGATCACCAGCATGCCGAGGCGGTCGCAGGCATCGAGCAACTCCGGCGCCGGTGGATTGTGGGACATGCGGTAGGCGTTGCAGCCGAAGTCCTTCAGCCGTGCCACACGCCAAGCCTGCAACTCATCGGGAACCGCCACGCCGACACCGGCATGATCTTGGTGGTTGCAGGAACCGTTAAGTTTGAACGGCTTGCCGTTAAGGAAGAAGCCTTTTTCCGCGTCGAAGTGGATAGTGCGGATTCCGAAGGTGGTGACACAATCGTCGACAACTTTGCCATTCACGACGACATGCGTGAGGACGCGATACAGAGCCGGATTGTCCGGCGACCACAATTTGGCGGACGGAATCGAGGCGTATTGCGTCGCCGTGCGCCTTTCGCTCGCACCCAAATGAAGCTGAGGCGTTCTCAAGGTTACGACTTGCCGTCCCTCCGGATCATAAACCCTGGAAACCACATGAGCGGTACGCGGCGCGCCATCGTTGGAGAGTTCCGTCGCGATGGTCAGAGCCGCAGATGTATCGTGAAGCGCACTCTTAACCCACACGCCCCACTGCGGGATGTGCAACGGATCCTGTTTCACCAGCCAGACATGGCGGTAGATGCCGGCCCCCTCGTAGAACCAGCCCTCGCCCAAGGTGGCGTCAACACGCACGACCAGCACGTTCTTGCCGCCGTAATTGGCGAAATCACTGACATCGACGCGGAACGGCGTGTAGCCGCTGCCGTTCGTGCCGACGATGTAACCGTTGAACATCACCATGCAGCGCTGGAACACACCATCGAATTCCAGAAACAGGCGGCGGCCGAGATCGGAAGCCGGTAACTCGAAGCTGCGGCGGTACCAGCCGATGCTGGTTTCGGGATATTCGCGGCCGAGCGGCTTGAAGCCGTGTGCTGCGCGCGGATCGTCACCAGCCGGTGGGTTTGCGCTGGGGGTGAAGGGCAGATCAACCGCCCAGTCGTGTGGCAGATCCAGCGGCCTCCAGCCGCTGTCGTCGAAATCGGCGGCGGCAGCAAGCGCGACGCCCTCCCCCGCTTTGGCGTAAGTCCTCTGGTTCACGCCAAAGCCAAAATCCTTTTCCGGATCACAGGCATGTCCGAGATGGAAACGCCAGCCGAAATCAAGCAGCAGTCTGTCGCGAACCGTTGCTTCGATCGCACCGGCGGTCTTGCGCGTGGTCGCCGGAGCCTGCGCGGATTTGGCAGCAGCCGCCGGTGCTGTTGCAGCGGCGGTGACAGCCGCGCCGGCTTTCATTGCGTCGCGTCGGGTGAGAGCCATGTTTCGTCCCCTGAGCTGGAGCCGCCTTATCGAGCGGCATGGGCCTTGCCGAGTACTGTCTCACTGTATGTCGGACAGCGATGCCACTCCGCGGCCGAGGCAATCATAGCCCCGATGCCACGATGCGGCGACCAGCCCAAAATCTGCCGGGCCTTACTGCTGTCGGCGATAAGGGTCGCGGGATCACCAGCCCGGCGTGGCGCCACACCTGGCACGAAGTCGGGCCGGTCGAGAACCTCGCGGGCAGCCGTGACGATCTCGTTGACCGAAAATCCGTCACCACTGCCGAGGTTGAAGATATTGGTCTCGCCGCCGCCCAGCAAATAGCGAAGCGCCAAAACATGGGCATCGGCGAGGTCGCAGACATGGATGTAATCGCGAACAGCCGTGCCATCGCGGTTCGGATAATCGGTACCAAAAATCCTGAACCCGGCACGCAGGCCCAGCGCAAGCAACACCCCGTCCGGAATTCCGATCAACGGCAGGACGAGCCGCGGAATGACATGAGTCTCGGGATAGTGCGCCTCGCCAAGCCCGACGGACGGCTCAGCCCCCGCGACGTTGAAATAGCGCAAGGCCACGGAATTGATACCGGATAGCGCCCGCAGCGCCTCTTCGGCCTCCAATTTCGACTGGCCGTAGGGGTTGATCGGCTGCGTCGGAAGGGTTTCCGGGATCGGTTCAGATGCCGCCTCTCCATAAACCGCGGCCGTACTCGAGAACACGACATGCCGCACCGCTTTTTCGGCAAGGGTCTCGAAGAACACCTTCGCCTTGTCGCGGTTGTTCAAGAAGTAGAGGTCAGGCTTCTCCACCGACTCGCCGACTTCGATGAAAGCAGCAAAGTGAAGCGCTGCAACCGGCCTGAACTCGTCACAGACGGACCGGACGAATCCGGCATCGCCCACATCACCTTGGCGGAAAGCAGCGGCATGGCTCGTGGCCCACAGGTTTCCCTTCACCAAGCTATCGATCACCACGGGTTTGAAACCCGCCAGCTTCAGCGCAAACGTGACATGGCTGCCGATGTAACCGGCGCCGCCCGAGACCAGAACCGTGCCAGCGTCAGGCTGCGTATTCATTCTCGCCCTTGTTCAGCGCATAGGTCGAGATGAGGCTGGCGTTCGGGTTCTCCTTGGATACGAACGACCACCAAGCCACCACCTTGTCGCGAGGAACCAACGCGATGATCGCCCCACCGAAGCCGCCACCCACCAACCGGGCACCACGGATTCCAAACTTGTTCGAGGACTCGACCAGGGCATCGATTTCCGGAATGGAGCATTCGAAGTCGTCACGCTGCGAAACATGGCTACCAGCAATGAGTTCCGCCTGCCTTGCCAGGTCTCCAGCCTCCAGCGCCGCCGCGAATTCGAGCACCCGCAGGTTTTCGGTGATGACATGGCGAGCCCGCTTGGCCTCCACCTCGCCGAGGGTCGAAAGGCGCGGGAGATCGGCATAGCCAAGTTCGCACAGCGTGCCGACGCCAAGCTTGTCACGCGCCTCAGTGCATTCGGCCATGCGGTCAAGCCGCTTTTTGTGACTGTCACCTTTGGCCAGATCGTGCTTCTTGCCGCAATCAACCAGCATCAGAGCAATGTCCTGCGGTAGTGGAATGTTGCGGTATTCCAGCGTCTTGGTGTCCAGAAGCAGGGCTTGGCCCGGCCGACCAACCGACGAGGCAAACTGATCCATCTTGCCGCACGGCACACCCACATAGTCGTGCTCGGCTTCATAGGCGATCAGCGCGATTTCCTCGTCATTCCAGTTGGCGCCAGTCAGTGCCTTGATCGCCCGCACCACCGCGACGCACAGCGCGGCCGAACTCGAGATGCCGCAGCCGATCGGCACATCGCTCTTCACGGAGACCTGTAGTGACGGAATCTCGACTTTGGCGGCAGCAACACGCAGGCACCCGATCACATAGTCGCTCCAATGGCCGCGCCGTTCGTCCGTCAAATGGCGCTCAGTCGTCTTTCCAGGATAGTTCTCGCTGACGAGCACGACCCGACCCGCATCACCAGCCAGTTTCTCCAGCGTCACCGTTGTGTGGAATGGAAGCGGCGTCGGCAGAACATGACCGCCGTTCGGGGCATAGTCGGTGTGCTCACCGATGATGTTCGCGCGCGCCGGTGCTTTTGCGGTAAACGTGGTCATGAACTCGCCTCAACATTTCTTAGATTCTGCGCTGCCGTTTCCGGCAGGATATCGACAAGGAACGAACCAGCACCCATCTCGCAGCCGGCAATGAATTTCATCTTGTTTGGTGCACGCAGCAGCGGCTGGAATTGAATGTGGAAGGGAAAGAACTCATCCATCCCGCGCGGCGCGGCGTAAACCAGCATGACGTATGGACAGACGCGGCCGAAGAAGCGGTCGTAGATGTTGGCGACCCGTGCCAAGAGATTGGCGCAGTCGGCGACCTCCTGCACTCCGAGCGCGGCCGGCGTCGGGCGGAACGTCTTTGGGATGATCCACACTTCATAGGGAAAGCGTGCGAAAGGCGGCAGCACGGCCGCCGCGGTTTTGCTTTCCGCGACGATGTAAGGGGCCTGCCCCGCCAATTTCGACAGGTCGCATCCCTCCCGAAAGCTCTGCGACATCGTTTCGATCACCGGCGGCAGATAGGAGAAAGCGTAAATCTGGCCGTGCGGATGATGCAGCGTGACACCGGCCTCCTCACCGCGGTTCTCGAATGGCATCACAGCCTGAACGGATGGCAGGCGCATGAGGTCACGGATGCGATCACCCCAGACGCGGACCAGCAGTTCGCGGCGGTCCTGCGGCAGGGTCCCCATCGAGGCCTTGTGATCGGCAGAGTAAACGATCACCTCGCAGTTGCCCGCAGCGCTTTCGACCGGCAAATCCAGGCCCGGGATAGGCTCCGGCTTCGGAGCCTGCTTCTGGAAAGACGAGAAGCGGTTGTCGAATACCGCGATGGAGAAATCCTTCACGGGTATCTCACCGTCCGGCGCCATGGGACAGAACGGGCAATCGTCCGTCGGGGGTTTATACGTCCGGGTTTGGCGATGCGCGGAATACACCACCCACTCCCGCCTCACCGGGTGCCAGCGACGATGCGAAAAGGAGGAAACCCGACCGTGTTCTTCCGCCGGCCAAACCGGCTCGCCCGTGAAGGCTCCATAGAGATGGAGCAGCCTGCCGTCGGGCATGTGGAAGCTGGACAATTCCAGCGGTCCTTGTTGTTCTACTCCCGCCATGTATCCGGCCCGTTCCCCGCCTGTGATAGCGCTATCGTTATACCACAGGAGACCGGCCTCCACCGGCGTCCTGCTCCCCAATCGATTTGCGGCACGCAGAACCACGTCCGCCGGCAGCCCTGATACGGGCTTGTTTCGTCTGAATCGATCTGGTGTATTTATCATATAAATAATGGGTGGGAGTCAAGCGGTTCGACCGCGCTGTTCGGCCACACGGCTGATGAATTCATCGTATTTACAGTCCCAAAGACGAAAACGGCGGAGGCCCTCTATGAAGTATCGCAGCCTAGGCAAAACCGGATTCACCATCAGCGATGTCGGTCACGGCCTCTGGGGCATGGGCAGCTGGACCGGATCGGACGATGATGCGAGCCGCGCCGCGCTGCGCCAGTCGATCGCGGGCGGCTGCACCTTCTTCGACAGCGCCTATGTCTATGGCGACGGACGGAGTGACCAGCTCATCGGCGCGGTGGCGCGGGAGCATTCCGAGCAGGAGCTGGTGCTGGCCTCCAA
>JBJKRM010000057.1:0-4035 GCA_046704685.1 Rhizomicrobium sp. | reverse complement strand
GCTTCAGGCTGCTTGACCGCTGACAAGGCCGGCCGTTTTCTCAATCATGACTGTGGGGGTATTGGTGCTCCAGGACACCAGGGAAGGCATGACGGGGGCATCCGCCACACCCAGGGCCTCGGTGCCGTGAGTCTTGCGATCGGGATCGTCCGCCCAATTCGCGTTGTTAGGGCATTTCGCTCTGGTCGGCCTGTTCGTCATTCTTAGGCTGTTTCCCGGCCTTTTTCTTTTCCGCCTCTTCCTTGGTTTTTTCGGCCTCTGCCGCTGCGACTTCATTTTCCAGTCGTGGCAGCGTCACATTCAAGGAGCGGTGGCATCGCTCGCTGGCCGTGGCCTGCGAAGCGACGCGGTCGTTCAGGCGCCAGCAATCCCAATCGGCCTGGGCGCGAGCGGCGTCGCGCGGTTAGGCCTTGCGGCCGATGTTCAACGCCCGAATCAGGCGTTCGCGCAGCTCGTGGGTCTTGACGTCCCGGCTGATTTCAGGATCGACGACGTCGCCTTGCGACAGTTGTAGTGCCTTCTCAGCGAAGGTATTGGCCAAATCGGCGACCGATGCGTCCGTTTTGGTCAGGGGGATCGAGGCGTCCTGGTCGAACGAGGTGTACTGCGCCTGTCCGACATCGCCGAACGAATGCGCCAGGAAGGTGTAGTCCTGGAAAAGCGCCAAGCTGAACGCATCCTTCGGTGGAGGGGCATCTTGGAGATTGTCCAACGCACTGAAATTCACGCAGCCGGCCAGGGCCAACCCCGCTGCCGCCAACAGAAGCGGCCGTGCATCAATGCTCTTTGCCATCCAAATCTCCCAGAACCGGTGGAACTTCCTATAGCGCGTTGCGGGCCTTGGGTTAAGAAGGCGTTTACGCCGCAGGATTCACCAATCGAACCCGGGCCCGTAAACGATCCGTTATTTTATCGGCCGCAGACTGGCAAGACGGTAGACAAAAACGGGAGGGGCGCGGCGCACGCCCGGTCTCAGGCATGAGCAATGACGATCCAGTCCTGGCCAGATCGCGTGCAGACCGGCGACGTTACCGGCGTGTACAGGTGGATCTGCCGGGCAAGCTCTTCGTACCGGCGGAAACCCAGGAATATGCCTGTACGGTAATTGACTTATCGCCGGGTGGAGCGAACATCACCTGTACCGCGCCGCTGACCCACGACACCCAGATCGTGCTCTATGTGAACACCTTCGGGCGTTTCGAAGGCACGATCGTGCGTCGCGAAGGCGATAATGCCGGCATTCGCTTCATTTCCACGGCGCTGAAGCGCGAGCGCACGGCGGAGCAGCTCACCCTGTTCATGAACCGTGCGTTAGTCGACGACGCCGACCTGCGCCGCGATGACCGCTCACCGACCAAGGGATTGACCCGTTTCGTGCGCCATGACGGCCAGGTTGTACCCTGCGAAGTACTCGACCTCTCCATGAGTGGCATTTCGGTGAAGACCGACATCCGCCCGCAGGTGGGTGAGTTTGTCCTCATCGGCCAGCTGGCGGGCCGTATCGTCCGCCATCACGAGCACGGCGTCGGCATTGAATTCGTCGGCAACAGCAACAACAGCGCTGAACGCTTGCGCTCCAAGATCGCGGTGGTGCGCTAAACGCTCGCTTCCAGTAGCCCTAGCTCCTGTCTTTTTTTCTTGGGCAAGCCCGCGGCGACGATTGCGTGGGCGCGGCTGAGATAGGCCTTCAGCTCCTTGGCGCTGAAGGCATTGAGCTTCCGCAGGCTGACCCATTTTGTCTTGGCAAAATACGGCGCCTGGATAACGTTCGGGTCCTCGGTGAGGATGTGAAAGCTCTCTTCGCTGACCTTGAATGCAATGTGATGCGGCTTTTCAAAAGCGGGGCTCAGGACCGCGAATACTTTGCCGCCGACCTTGTAGACACGGCTTTCACCCCATTGCACGACGAGCGTCGCACCTTTTAGCGACAGGCAGAATTTCTCTATCTCGGTGTGGCGCATCAGCTCTGCTCCGGCCGTTCGGGCAGGCCGAGTGCGGCGCGGGCCCGCGCATAGTGCACCGGCTTGATATTCTTGGCGACCAGGGCGAGCACGGCGGCGAGCACTGCCGCATCGTCGGTGTAGCCGAGCCCCGCCACGAAATCGGGAATGGCATCTATGGGCGTGACGAAATAGGCCAGCGCCGCGAACAACAGGCCTTTGACGCGCCCCGGTGTCGTCGGGTCGACGGCGCAGAAATAGGCGGCGGCCAGATCCTCCGCGAACGGAATCTGCCCGGCAACCTTCAGCAGCTTTTTCCAGAAACTGCGTTCCACCGTTCGCTGGTTGGAGGGCAGGACGGCGGGCAGCTTGATTGGTTTGGTGCCTTCCATAGCGCTATCATCGCCTCGGAATCGGGCAATGCAAGGGCCTTCCGGTGGCCAGTCGTTTCGCGGCGAGATTGCTGATTGCAGCTGCATTGCTCGCGAGTGCAGTGGGGATCCTGTTGCTCGGCATCTGGCAGCCGCTTCTTCGTTTCGGCTGGCCGCAGCCGCTGGCGCTGGCTTGGGATGCCGCGTTGTCGCTTGCTTTCTTTGTGCAGCACAGCGTCATGGTGCGCCATCCGGTGCAGACGGCGATGAAGATTCCAGCGCCTTACCTTGGTGCGGTTTATGCGGTCGCTTCGGGCGTTGTGCTGTCCCTTGTCATGCTGTTATGGCAGCGGACGGGTGAGCCATTATACGTCTGGCATGGTGCCGTACGTATCGCGGCCTATGGTGCGGCGCTTGGGGCCATCGCGTTCCTGGTCTGGGGGGCGATGGCATTGCGCGGCTTCGATCCTTGCGGTGTGGTGCCGGTTCGGGCGCATCTCAAGGGAAAACAGACGCCACGGCTGCCTTTTGTGGTGCGGGGACCATATCGCTGGGTGCGCCATCCGCTCTATTTCGGTGTTATCGTCCTGTTCTGGTGCTATCCCGCTGTGACGCCCGATCGGCTCTTGTTCAATCTGTTGTGGACGACATGGATCGTGATTGCGGTCCGTTTCGAGGAGAAGGATTTGGTGGAAGAGTTCGGTGAGGCGTACCGCCACTATCAGCGGCAGGTGCCCGCCCTGATCCCCTGGCGCGGACCGGCGACAAAGGCGTAAAGCCTTCCGCAACGGAGACGCAATACCAGTGACAATCCTCGCTGGCGGCGTCGGCGATGAGGACATAGCATTCGTTCGGAGGAGTGCAGCATGGAACTCCAATCCGGAATCAGTGCGGTGGTGACGGGCGGCGCTTCGGGGCTTGGCGAGGCGACGGCCCGAGCGTTGGCGGCGCGCAGCGTCAAAGTGGCTCTGTTCGATCGCCAGCGGGACAAGGGCGAGCGCGTCGCCGAAGAGATCGGCGCGTTGTTCTGTGAAGTGGACGTCACCCGCGATGACAGTGTCGTTGATGGCTTCCGGACTGCGCGCGCCGCCCACGGCCAGGAGCGTATTCTGGTCAATTGCGCCGGCACGGCCAATGCGATCAAGACGGCGGGGCGTGACAAGAAGACGGGCGAGATCCACTCGTTTCCAGCGGCCGAATTCGACCGCATCATTCAGATCAACTTGATAGGCACCTTTCGGTGCATCGCGCTGAGCGCCGTGGGCATGCTATCGCTCGAACCGCTGAACGGCGAACGCGGTGCCATCGTCAACACGGCCTCGGTGGCGGCCGAGGACGGGCAGATCGGGCAAGCGGCCTATGCGGCCTCGAAAGCAGGCATCGCGGGGCTGGTGCTGCCGGTGGCGCGCGACTTGGCGGCGGAAGGCATCAGGGTCAATGCCATCCTGCCGGGCATCTTCGACACGCCGCTCTTGATCGCCATGCCGGATCATGTGCGACAGGCGTTGGGGGCGCAGGTGCCGTTCCCGCAGAGGCTCGGCCGTCCGGCGGAATTCGCCGCGCTGGCGCTCGCCATGATCGAGAATGGCTATCTCAACGGCGAATGCGTGCGCCTCGACGGCGCGATCAGGATGGCTCCGCGATGAAGCGGTGGCTGGCGATCGCGTTTGGCTTGCTGCTACTGGCTGGTTGCGCCACGACGCCCCCCAAGCCGCGGAATATGC
>JBJKRM010000056.1:0-6566 GCA_046704685.1 Rhizomicrobium sp. | reverse complement strand
CTGCGGGGCCTTGCCGACGCTGTTGACCGCATCGAGACCCGGAGCGGCCAACGTCCAGCAGCGCCCTCTACCCGACTTCTGGAAACCCTCCAGCGACAAACCCAGCGTGCGCGGCTGCTCGGTGGCGTTGACCACCGCCACGATCAACGCCTTGTGATCAGGAGTGAGCGCTGCAGAAACGTCGAGCGGCCAAGTGGCACTGCCGGTGTTGACCTTGGGCTGATCGCCACCGATCGGATATTTTGGCGGCGGCACCGGCGAATTGCCGGACACCGCCACCGGGATCCGGCCGAAGTGCTTGTTGTAGAGCTGGAAGACGCGGCCATAGGCGCTGATCACGGAATTGGTGCGGTTGTAGTCGAGCCAGCCGGTCGCCATGGTGAAAGCCGCCATCTCGATGAAATCGGAGTGGCGGAAGAACTCGTGGAACATCCGCGCGATCGCCAGACAACCCTTGAGATCCGCCCGGAAGTGATAGGCCCATTCGTCGAAGAACACCTTGACCTTGCCCTGGTCGAGCTTGGGGACGCGCTTTTTGTACTCGTCCCAGCAGTCGGCCATGGTGGCCACGCGCTGCGCCGGCGCCTGGGCCCATTCCACCAGCGTCTGCTTGATGTCGACGTTCTTGCCGGTGGCCAGATCGAAATGCTTGTTCTCCGGCGGATAGGCATGGGTGGCGAGCGCATCGAACTTGCCCCAGCAATGCTTCAGCATGCCGCCGGCCCAGTCGCGATCGGAGCCATAGGCCACGAGTGGGCTGCCCGAACCGGGCAGGATGCCCTGCCCGGTCGTCATCTCGTCGACAAAGCCGCCCGGCGCGATGATGTAAATGGAAGGATCGACTTTGCGCATCTCGTCGGCGAACAGGTTGTGCTTGATGGTGTACTGGCCGAGCGCCATGTGGCCGAGCTGCCAATGGCCGTACATCTCGTTGCCGACATTCCAATAGTGCACCTTATAGGGCTCGGCATGGCCGTTGGCGGCACGCTTGGCGCCCCATTCGGTGTCCGGGGCCCCGTTGACATATTCCACCAGCTGGGCGCCGGAGCGCGGCTCACCGAAACCGGTATTGACGCACCATTCCGGCTCGACGCCGAGAATCTCCCGGCACATCTGCAGCAGCTCATCGACGCCGACATCATTGGGTTGCGGGAAATGCCACACGGGATCGAACACGGTCGGACGCTTGTCGGGATCGCCGATGGTGTTCTTCCAGTCGTAGCCCGAGATGAAATTGCCGCCTGGCATGCGCAGTATCTTGCAGTCCATCTCCTTCATCAGCGCCATGGTGTCGGCGCGGAATCCCTTGATGTTGTCCGCCGGCATCAGCGACACCGCCCCGACGCGGAAGGTGCCGGTGCCCTTGCCTGTGATCTTGAGGCGGCCCTTCGTCGTATCGCCCTTGCAGGCAAAGGCAAGCGGCAGCGTGGTCCACGCAAGATCGGGCGACAGTCGCACCGTCTGACGTTCATGGGCGCCGTTGCCCCAGATGAGCGTGGCGGAAATCTCGGTGCCCGGATCGGCCGCCACCACGATGCGGCCGGTGTAGCCCTTGGCAGCCAGCGACAGGCCGGACTGGGCGATGCCGCGCGAGCTCGACCCGGCCAGACGCACCACCGGACTGTGCTCGCCGACATAAGGCGCGGCCCTGTCCATCGTGACATCGGCGTCGGGGCCGACCGGCACCCATTTGTTGGGTTGCGGCATCATCCGGCGGGCCAGACCCTTGGACTCCGGCAGCGGCTTGGAATCGACCGGATGGTAGAACTTGCGGTCGTCGAGCACCTCGCTCCAGAAACTGTAATTGATCAGGTTGGCGATGTGCTCGATGAAGCCGCCGAACATATAGTCGGAAATGGGATGACCGGTGTTGCCGGCACGCACGACGGCGGAGATGCCGGTTGCGGCCGCCGCGCGACCGGCCAAGCCCGAGGCCAGCCCCAGAGCCAGCGACCCTTCGAGGGCGCCGCGGCGCGAGATCAACAGGTGTTTGTCATTGGTCATTCTTTTCCTCCCAAATGGAACACACAATGCCGGCGGAATCGTTCAGTACTGCCCGCCGCCGCAAAGGCGCTTTGTTTTTGATCCGGCGGATCTCACCGGGTGTGATGGCCTCGCCTTGTCCCGCGTCCGATCATTCCGGCAGTTTCATCCCACCTTTCATTTGCACCCGGGCCGACCGGGTCGGCGCACCGCTGCCCGGCTGCCCGGAGCCGACACTGATGGTGTATTGCCCCGCCATGATCTGGCGCACACCGGAAGCGCTGACGAAGCTGAGGTCGCGCGGCGAAAGCGTGAAAGAGACCTGCCGGTGCTCGCCGGGTTTCAGCGGCACGCGCTGGAAGCCGCGCAACGCCAACCGCGGCGCGCCATCGAAACCAGGCGGCGTGAGGTAGAGCTCGGCCACATCTTGGCCGGCGCGCGGCCCGGTATTGGTGATGTCCGTCGTCACGCGCAGGCCGTTCTCCGGCTTGCCATTGACCGGCTGGATCGAGACAGGGCCGTAACTGAAGCTGGTGTAGCTGAGGCCATAGCCGAAAGGATAGACGGGCTTGCCCCGGAAATAGCGGTAGGTGCGGCCCTTCATGGAGTAGTCGGCGAAGGGCGGCAGGTCCTTCACGGATTTGTAGAAAGTGAGCGGCAGGCGCCCGCCCGGATCGACCTTGCCGGTCAGCACATTGGCGACGGCGAGGCCGCCGGACTGCCCCGGATACCAAGCCTCGACAATGGCGTCGGCATTGTCCTTGGCCCATTGCAGGGCCAGCGGGCTGCCGTTCATCAGCACGATCACCAGCTTCTTGCCGGTGGCCGTGGCCTCTTTCAGCAACGCCTTCTGGTCATCAGGGATCTGCAGCGAGGTCTTGTCGCCACCCGAGAATCCTTTGACGTGGATCGGCATCTCCTCGCCTTCCAGGTCGGAAGACAAGCCAACCACGGCGACGATGACATCGGCCTTGGCGGCGGCGGCTTTCAGATCGGCCTCGGGATGGGTGGAAATGCGCTGCCATTTGAGGTCGATGGAGGACATGCCATGGGCTTCGGTCACCACGCGCAGCTTGTATCGCTGACCCTTGACCAGATGGAGGTTCACCATCTTCGGCTGGCCGCTCCACTGCGCATGCGCCAGCGAGGCGACTTTCTTGCCGGCGATCCAGACCACGCCCATGTAGCCCGTCAGACCGATGCGGTAGGTGCCTGATTCCGGCGGCACCAGATATCCCGTCCACATCGTGCGATGATTGCCGGAGACCGCAGCCAGCTCGTTGCCGCGCGCAGCGATATTCGGCTCGATGCGCGACACCACCGGTTTGGCGGCATATTTGTATTTGGCCATCCGCGCCTTTTCTTGCTTGATGCGGTCCCAGAAGGAACCGTGCACGTTGGACAGCGGCGGCGGCGAATAGGTGGCGTTGAAGTATTCGGCGCGAAGCCCAGGCTTGCCGTCGGGTGTGCGCAGCGCGGCGGTCGGCACGGAGTCGCCGTCCGTCAGCGAGGGGCCGAATGGCGCGTGGGTGATGCTGGCGCCCGGCATGACCTGCCGCAAACCCGCAAGCACGGAAACCGGCAGAGCCGACTGCATCGACGAGTAATTGCCGCGCAGCACGTGGGTCGAATTCGCCAGCGGCCCCACCACGGCGAGTTTCGATCCCGGCTTCAGGGGCAAAATGCCGTCGTTCTTGAGCAGCACAAGGCTCTCCTCGGCGGCCTTCAATGCCAGCGCGCTGTGCGCCTTGGTGATGAGAGGAAGCCCGGGCGCCCGCTCGGACGGTTTCACGCCCGGCAGATCGCCGTTGCGGAAGCGCGCCGCGAACAGGCGGATCAGGGCGCGATCGATATCTGCCATGCTGATAAGACCGCGCTTCAAGGCCTCCTTGTAGCGATCCGTCGCGACGCGGATGTTGTCGCCCAAGGTATCGCCGTTGCACTCGTTGTCGACGCCGGCCTTGAGGGCGACCGCCACGGCAGCGGCCTGATCGGCCACATAGTGGTGATGGTCGGCGATGTCCTTCACCGCATCGCAGTCGGACACCACATAGCCTTTGAAGCCCCAGGCGCCACGCAAATAGTGCTTGAGCAGCATATCGTTGGCGCAGGCCGGCTGGCCGTCGATGCTGTTGTAGGCACACATGATGGAGCCGGCATGGGCTTCCACGATGGCGGCCCGGAAAGCCGGCAGGTAGCTGTCCACCAGATCGTGCTTGGACACATCCACATTGGCGGAATGGCGCGTTGATTCCGGCCCGCTGTGCACGTCGAAATGCTTGGGCGTGGCGATGATGTTGGGCAGGGCGGGATTGGGCCCCTGCATGCCGGTGATATAGGCAACGCCCATCCGGGCGGAGAGATAGGGATCTTCCCCATAGGTCTCCTGCCCCCTGCCCCAGCGCGGATCGCGGAACAGATTGACGTTGGGAGACCAGGTGTCGAGGCCGGTGCCGATGCGGCCGAGGTGTCCGGTCCTGCGCGCCAGGGCGTGCAAGCCGCGATTTTCGTCACTGATGGCACCGGCGACTTGATGCACCAGTCTCTGGTCGAAGC
Organism: Rhizomicrobium sp.; assembly: GCA_046704685.1. Lineage (GTDB taxonomy): Bacteria > Pseudomonadota > Alphaproteobacteria > Micropepsales > Micropepsaceae > Rhizomicrobium. The sequence continues at coordinate 2,027 of JBJKRM010000056.1, read as the reverse complement.
TCGCCGCCAAACCGATCGGTTCGGGGAAATTGGTCGTCGGCACGGTGCCGATAGCGCCGTGCAAGGATTCCGTCCACCAATTGTAAGCCGGGATGCCCAGCCGCGGAATGGCGGGCGCCACGTTGACGAGCTGGCGCACCTTCTCGTCCAGCGTCAGCTTGGCGACGATGGCGGCTGCCTTTTTGTCCGCCAAATCCAGCACTCGTTGGGATTTCAGACTCGGTGTGGAAGGCGGCGTGCGGCTCGCCTGGGCACCAGAAAACAAGCAGGTGCCGAGAAGCATCGCTGCTGATATTGCAAGCCGCCGCATGGGAATTCCTTGTCGCTGCTGCGCGTGGAAAGCGATCTTTCGGAGGCGCATCCTAACCCAATGGTCTTGATCGCAACTACCATATTGTCAGACCATAGAAAAAGCCCAGATGATCCGGTCCCGCAGTGGAGGCAACGTTGAGGCAAAGAACATACGGCGCGAGGTTCACTGCCCGCGAGGACGTATGAGCCGCCACTTGCCTCAGTTCAATCTACGAAAAAGGTTGTCTCGTGATCACCACGAGGCGTGGATGGGCGGCATGATCAGCAAGTTGGCGGAAGCGGCCGGGGGGATGCCGGTGTCCATATCGCGTTCGGCGCCTGAGTGCTGTTGATCTGCGGCATACTCCTGACGCTCAATTGCGCTCGGGATGATCCGGATCGGTGCGCGTGCCTGATAAATGCGATCAATAGGCAGATTCTTGCCCTCATGCCTCTCCTTCCGTTGCGGCGCCCTCCCACACCGGGTGCGATGACCACCGGCGCGCAACCCAGCATGGCCAGCCATCCTTTTACGGCTACTCCTCGTTTCACCGCACGCTCCGCCACGTCTCGGCCCGCGCACCATCACAAGCAAAAAAAACTTGCTTTGGATATACCCAATAGAGACACTTATTGTTGAGGTGTCCTGACGGGACGCTCGAGAAGTTCCAAAGATCGGTGAGGCGTTGCAGTCGGTTGATAGTCGACCCAATCATGGGAACCGAAATGGGCGCCGTGTCTGGCGTTTCGGGCCTTGCGAATATGACGAGAGCCAGCGCGAATTGCGCGTCGGCGGTGCGGCGGTGCCGCTCGAATCAAAGCCTCTCGATCTGCTGCTCGAGCTCCTGGAACATGCCGGCGAAGTCGTCACCAAGGATGAGCTGCTTGATGCCGTCTGGCCGGGCGTCATCGTGGTGGAAGGCTCCCTGGCGACAGCGATTTCCAAACTGCGCAAGGCGCTCGGCGACGAGTCTCTGATCGTCACGGTGCCGCGCATCGGCTATCGCTTGACGGCCGAGGTCCATGTGGCCAGCGGCGGCCCGGCGCGCCGGGCGCTCTCGCTGTCCGAGGGCGATGCGGTTCCTGGTCGCGAGCAGTGGCGCCTCATCACCCGGCTCGATTCCAACGAGATGACCCAGGTCTGGCTCACCGAGCACCGCAAGACGCATGAACGCCGCGTCTTCAAATTCGCCGAAGACGCCGCCGGCCTCGGACTGCTCAAGCGTGAAGCCACGCTGTGGCGGCTGCTGCGTGAAGGACTCGGCGAACGGCCGGATTTCGCCCGCGTCCTGGAATGGAACTTCGAGACGCCCCCTTTCTTCCTCGAGAGTGAATTTGGCGGGCCTGATCTCGAAAGCTGGGCAAAGGAGCGCGGTGGGCTGGCGACCGTTCCGGTCGCCGAGCGCGTGCGCCTGGTGGCGGAGGCGGCACGAACCATCGCCGCCGCGCATGAAGTGGGCGTCCTGCACAAGGACCTGAAGCCCTCGAACATCCTGGTGGAAGAGAAAGACGGGCATTGTCAGGTCAAGGTGATCGACTTCGGCAGCGGCCGGCTGCTCGATCCGGCGCGCCTCGAGGCGCTTCGCATCACCAATATGGCGATGACCCAGGCCATCCCTTTGGTATCGGATTCGCGGTCCGGCTCGCCGCTCTATCTGGCGCCCGAGGTCATTGCCGGCCAGGTGCCGACGGTTTCAGCCGACATCTATGCGCTCGGCATCATGCTCTATCAGATC